>CAJONL010000027.1 GCA_905235875.1 uncultured Bacilli bacterium | reverse complement strand
CAGTATATCCTTTTATTAACTTTTCATAAATTGTTCTCCCTACCAAAGAAATTGCTTGCTCTTCAAGATTCTTAGGTTCACCTTTTATTTCTCTTCTTTCTTCTTCAATATGCTTTAATGCATCATCTGGAGTAAACACATCATCCCATATTTTACTAAAAGTATTCATATTAAATGGCAAATTATATATTTCATTTTTATACCTTGCAATGGGACTATTAGTAAATCTATTAAACTCAACATAACTATTTACATAGTCCCAAACTTCTTTATAATCTGTATGAAAAATATGAGCACCATACTTATGAACATTTATACCTGAAACGTTTTCAGTATAGACATTTCCTCCAATATGACTTCTTTTATCAATTACTAAAACTTTTTTTCCAAGTTTTTTTATTCTATTTGCAACTACAGAACCAAAAAGTCCTGCACCTACTACTAAATAGTCATATTCTTTATTCATTTTAACCTCCAATTGTATATAATTTCACTATTAAATCTGGTTTATTACTATATACTTTTAATAACTTATAATTATGATTATTTAAAAATTTATCTACTTTATCTGATTCTTTTGTTACCACAAACATCTTTGGCAAATTATTTTCTAAATCACTTAAATAATATTCTTCAATTTTAGAATTCACTTCAATTAAAGGACCTTGGTATGTATACTTAGAAGCAGGCATCCTTTTACTTATAATATATATATTATTCTTACCACCAAAAACAGTTATTTTATCATTTTTATTAGTGTTCTTCTTTATATATTTTGATACTAGATATACAGGATCTTCTTTGTAAGTTAATTCTTCAAATACATAATTATTATATATTCTAAAAGAATTAAGTGAAGTATTTATCCAAGATGGAAGTGCTATAAAGCATAATAAGAAAAGAGGTACTAGTAAAAGATTATCATTGTTTTTATTCTTTATCATTTTAAATAAAATTGATATTGGATAAATTAATAATGGAACAATAACTAAACCATAGTGTAAATAATCTCTTCCACTCATACTTATAAATAATAAAGTTACTATAAAACATATCAAATAAGTAATATTTAAAAAATCTTTTTTCTTATATACAAGATATAAAATAATAATAAATGCAATCAAAATTAAATATTTATTCATAAAGAATATAATAGATTCTATTTTTTGATAAGTCATGGCATAACCAGAATAAGTAAAATTAAACATAAAGTAATCTTTTATAAAATCGGTAAATGCACCATTTATATATAACCAAATGATTATTGGAATACTAATTATAAGCGCTCCGAGTAAGAACCAAATTATAAATTTTAATATGTCATTATATTTTTTTTCTTTAATACATTTTACTAGAACAGAAAGAGAAAATACAAACCATAAGGATATCATATTAACTCTGAGTAAGAATACACATCCAAAACACATTCCACAAATAATAAGTCTTATTATATTTATTTTTTCATTCTTAAAGTAATCTAAAAAGATAAAGAGTGAAACTGTAATAAATGGAAGCGCATATTCTTCAGTTAAATTACCACCACTAAAATAGAAAGGAATAACTGAAGATACTACTATTGTTGCTATAAGTGAATAAATTTTATTACAATAGATTCTTGCACTTTTATAAAGAAATAAGATAGTAATAAACATAAATGCTATTTCAAATAGCCATATACCATTTGATATAAACTGTCCAAAATAATTAATCAGATATATTATTGGGCCTTTATGATCAAATAAATCTTTATACGGCATTAAACCATGATTCATAAAATAACCAATGCTTTTAAAAACACTAGAATCATAATCTGGAAGTTTTTCAATATTAAACATATTTAAACCACTTTCCATAGCAGCTATAACTGCTAGGATTAAAATAACTAAATATATTCCAAAATCAATTATTAATTTCTTATAATCAATCTTTGATTTATTATTAAATATTATAAGTTTACTTGCTACATAATTTAATACTATTACCAAAATATTGGATAAAGTTTTAATTATTACATCATTAAAATTTAATATATCTACAAATACATACATTAAAACTACATCTAATACTCCGGTTAAAAATCTACATGTAAAAAATGAAATTGTCTCTTTTATAAGTGTTTTTTTATCCCATTTTTTACTTTTAAAAACCCATATTTTATTAGTAATTAAAGCAAAAGTAACAGCAAATATCCAGGCATAAACAGTACTTGTTACAGTACTAAAGTGCAAAAGATGAGAAAAAGCATAATAAGATATGATATTAACAAGTGTTGTAAGCACTCCGAAGAACCCATAAGATATTATACTCTCATATTTTTTAAACAAATCTTTTATCATTTTTCTATCTTTTTTAAACTCTTATTAATCTTTCTAAAATCTTTTAATGCCTGAATGCCAATTTTAAATATTCTTTTTAAATTAATTGAATTTACTCCACCTTGTCTAGGCCTAAATGTTATTGGTATAAATTTTACTTTTTCTTTTTTCTTTGCATAAATAACAGAAAGAATTACGTTTGAAAGATTAAAATCCTTAGGAATATATTTCAAATTTTCCTTTAATTTTTTAGCTTCCATTAATCTAAATGGAGTATTAGCATCAGGAACACTTACCCTAAAACAAAGTTTTATAACTAGTTTTAATACTTTAGTAACAACAACTCTTGAAAATCCATCTTCTCTTGTATTTCTATGACCTATTACCATATCGTAATCTTTTCTTAAATCCCAAAACTCATAAAATTCATCAGGATTAGTTTGACCATCAGAATCAGTTTGAAAAACATAATCACATTTTTCATTTAGTGCATAATTATATCCATATAAAACTGTAGCACCATGACCTGAATTATCTTTTGTTATAGGAATAAATTGCTTTTTATCCTTAGACAATTCCTTCATAATTTTATAAGTATTATCTTTTGAGCCATCATCAATAATTACAAGTCTTGATTCTTTTCCTATCTTTTCTACAACTGGATACCATGAATCTATAACATCCTTAATATTTGCTTCTTCATTATAAGCAGGCATAATTATATATAATTTATCTTCGCTTTTTTTCATTTTTATACATCCTTTACATATTTTTTAGTTTATTTTTAAAATCCTCAGAAATATAAGAGGAAATTTTAGCAAATTCATCATATTCATTTTCTAAATACATTTTTCTTACTTCATCAAAT
>CAJONL010000026.1 GCA_905235875.1 uncultured Bacilli bacterium | reverse complement strand
CTTGTTAATTGTTATTTTTAGATAAGTTCAAAATGATTCCAATACTAGTCATAGTAACAAGAAGAGAACTTCCTCCATATGAAATAAAAGGAAGAGTAACCCCTGTAACTGGGATTAATCCTACTACTACTGATAGATTGAGTATTGTTTGAAATGCTATACTTATTCCTAGTCCAAATATGGTATATTTTTTAAATAAATTATCATTTTCTATAGCTAGTTTAAATATAGATATTATTAATATAGTAAATAATGCTATTACAACTAAAGCACCAAATATACCAAATTCTTCACATATAATTGAAAATATAAAATCTGTTTGAGGTTCAGGAAGGTAAAAATATTTTTGTCTTGATCCCAAATATCCTGTTCCAAACATACCACCTGGTCCTATAGCATATAAACTTTGAATTATTTGAAAGCCTGTTCCTAAAGGATCTTTCCATGGATTTAAAAAAGATGTTATTCTATCCATTCTATATGGTGCAATAAGTATTAAAAAAACAATTCCTATTATTCCTAATATACCAAATCTATAGAAGTACTTTATATTTAAACCTGCGATAAATAAAAGAATAAATACTGACATAACAATAATTAAACCTGTTCCAAAATCAGGCTCAAGCATTATTAAAAAGAATACTAAAAATACTATACATAATACTTTTAATACTGATTTTAAAGTATCTACTTTTTTAATATTTGAAAGAACTTTAGCACTATATATTATTAATACTATTTTCATAAGTTCACTAGGTTGAATACCAAATGGTCCTATTCCAAACCAACTTCTTGAACCATTTCTTATTACTCCGATTCCTGGTATTAAAACTAATATAAGTAATACTATAGCAATTAATAGGAATACTTTAGAATATTTATAAAAAATATTACTATCTAGTTTTAATATAATATATAAAATAATATAACCTATAATTACAAATAAAAGTTGTTGAAACAAATATTTAAAACTATTACCAAATTTATACTCAGCCCATATAAACGATGAAGAATATATCATCATTAGTCCTATGAGTATTAGAAAAGATATAATAATAAAAATTAAAAGTCTTTTATTCTTTAGCATAGTCTCACCTATAAAAGTATATGACAAAATAAAAATACTAGTAATAACTAGTATTAAATCCATACTGCAAATAAAAGTCCTATAACTGCAAAAATCATTCCTACAAACCAAAATCCTTTGACTATGTCTGGTTCTTCATAACCACTTTTTTCAAAATGATGATGTATGGGTGTCATTAAGAATATCCGTTTTTTTGTTCTCTTATAATAAAATACTTGAAGCATAACTGATAATGTTTCTATACAGAATACAAACCCAATTACAAATAAAGTAACTTCTCTTCTGGTAAGTATTGCTATTGTTGCAAGAACTGCTCCTAGGGCAAGCGAACCTGTATCCCCCATAAATACTCTAGCAGGATAAGCATTGAACATTAAAAAACCAGCAAGTGATCCTACTAAAACGAAACAAAAGATTCCTACATCTTCTTTACCGATAAAAAGTGCAATTAAAGCAAATGATACAAAGCTTATCGCAGAAAGTCCTCCTACTAAGCCATCTAGTCCATCAGTTAAGTTAACAGCATTAGAAAAACCTACAAGAAGAAGTAAAATAAATACTCCATAAAGCCATCCTAAGTCAATGCTTATTCCTAAAGTTGTAACTACAAAAGTTGTATTTCCATTGTATTTCATATATATTGCAAAAAATATTATTGCAATTATAATTTGTCCTAAGAACTTTTGTACCACAGTAAGGCCTTCATTTTTACCTTTCTTTATGCTTAAAAAATCATCTAAGAATCCTACCAAAGCATAGAGTACAAAAACTATCATGATAATAAGCAAATTATATGTCATTGCAAGTTTACCTGTTATAGTTAAAAATATAATTGCAAGTATTGTTGGTATTATAAATATTAACCCACCCATTGTCGGAGTTCCTTCTTTCATACGATGTGATTCTCCAACATATTCACTAATTCTTTGTCCAAAATTTATTCTTTTTAATACCGGAATTAAAATAATACCAAATATCATAGATATAATAAAACCAATCATTATTGATAAAATTACTTTAGTTAGTATTAACATATTAACACCTCGCAAATTAATTATACTACATAGCTTATGTTTATTCTATAAATTTATTTTTATTTTTAATAAATTTACATTACTTATTTCCCAAAAGTAAAAGAACATTACCAGTTTCATAATATCTTTCACCTGCTTTAGGACTTTGATCTATTATGTAATCTCCTTGTCCTTCATAAGACACAGTAAAGTTTTTTAGTAATTTTTCTGCATCTAGTTTTTTCATACCTATTACATTAGGTACTTTCATATATTTTTTATCACTCCATTCGTAGTCTTTTTCAACTTGTTTATCACTTTTTTTTATTTTTTTAATATTAATAATATCAAGCAATATTTTTCTTACGTATGGAGTTGTAGTATAACTAGATAAAAGTGCAGTGTTTTTAGGATTATCTATTGCAAAATATAATACAACATCTGGTTTGTTACTAGGAATTACCGCCATAAAACTCATGATAAAATTATTATCTAAGTATTTTCCATCTTTTTGCTTTTGAGCTGTACCAGTTTTTCCTCCTACTCTATAGCCATCTATATAGGTAAGTTTACCCCCACCTAAGGACACTACATTTTCTAAAGCCTGTCTCATAGTCTTAGAAGTTTCTTTACTTATAGTTTTTCTTTTTAAAACTTTTTTATTTTCTAAATAAATATTATTAGTACTACTATCTAAGATACTTTTCATTATGTACGGTTTATATAAATTACCATTATTTACAACAGAAGATACTGCTGTTACTTGCTGTATTGGAGTAACACTAACACCTTGTCCAAAAGCTGTTGTAGCAAGCTCTAAGTCACCGACTTTATTTAATGGAAATATTATTCCTTTTCCTTCACCACTTAAATCTATTCCTGTTTTATCCCCAAAGCCAAATAAATCAATGTAACGGAATAATTTTTCTTTTCCTAAATCCATACCCATTTTTACGAAGCCTGGATTACATGAGTTTTGAAATACTTCCATCATAGTTTCTTCTCCATGTCCCCCACTTTTCCAACATTTAATTTTAGCTCCACCTATTTTAACTGAACCCGAATCATAAAATTTATCTTTATATAAATCTACCGTACCTTCTTCTACACTTGAAGCAGTAGTAATTATTTTAAAAGTACCTACCATTTGAACACATAAAAGGATAAGCTTACTACTTATCCTCTAAATTGAAATCTAGCATTTCCTTAACAACACTTTCATATAGGTCCTGTTCATGCTTAATTGTATCTATCAAAAACATTTTATCATCTTTATAATTTTTTAAGCCTCTCATATAGTAAGGTTTATCATCATCTAGTACAATAAATGGCATAATATTATTTTTTAGACACTCTTTAAACATTATCATTCTACCTACACGACCATTTCCATCTGCGAATGGATGAATAG
>CAJONL010000025.1 GCA_905235875.1 uncultured Bacilli bacterium | reverse complement strand
TTTAATGCATTTTCTACTTTATAATAACTAATAAATCCATAACCTTTTGAATTACCATAATAATCAACCATTAATTTACTTGATTTAATATCACCATATTTTTTAAATGTATTGAAAAGTAAGTGAGCACTTACTTCTTTACTTAAATTTTTTACAAGTAAATTACATCTTTCATCTATATCTGTATTATATGATGGTTTTATTTCATATTTACATATTCTAACAGGTTTAAGTATTTTAACTGTTGCATATTTTGCTTCCAATTTAACTCCATTTAATTCATTTCTTGCCTTTTCAGCGTCTTCTTTTGAACGTAATATAACAAATGCATGTGTGTTTAATATATTATGAACGACTTTAGCTATTATGAAATTATAATCATGAAAAAAATTTGATAAATCTTCTTCACAACATTCATCTGGTAAATCAGCTACAAATAATGTGTTTGATACTTGTCGCTGAGTTTGAACATTATTATATGATTTATAATATTGCATTTGAGATTCATTTGAATTCATATTCATATTAATCAATTTGATTAAATAAAATAAATTAAATTAAATTATTTATATATTAATGATAATATTTTAAATAATAATTTATTTTTAATTTAAAAAAGTCGAGTTTTATTCTTTAATAAATAGATAAATTATTATTTTATTTTATTATATTATATTTATTTTTTTATGAATAATGAACTGAATATAAATAATCAATTGTAATACTATCCTTATTTCTTTTTATAATATTATTTTCTTTTTCTATTTTTTCTGCTTCTTTTATATAGTTATTATTAAATAAATATTCTGAATTATAAAAATTATTAACCTTTATCTCATTACCAACTTCTGTATTTTTTATATACCTTAAATAAACAATAGTACCTAAAACTATAAAAAATATTAAAACAATTATTATAAAAATAATTCTAGTTCTTCGATTCATAAAATCCACCAGTTAAATAATACTATAAATTAAATAATTTGTAAATTATTTAGAAAAATCTACACTTGTAAATATCATTCTTATAGTCTTATCTAAAGTCTTTTCTATTTTTAAAGATACTTTATATATATCATCGCTCAAGCCATTAGTATAGTCTTTATCTTCGTACAATACATATTTTTTTATATCAACATTTTTACCCATATTTATATCATTTTCAAATTCCTTAATTTCCTTATCAGTTAATATTTTAGCCTTTTCATTTCTATTTTGATAATACCCCATATAACCTAAAGACATCATAAGTGAAAAAAAGAATAAAAGAGATAAAAACATAACTAAAACTATTTTATTTCTCATAAGCACTTACATAACTATAAATAGCATTACTTAGTGCAATACTAGTATTAGTTATCTCCTGTAAAGTATTTTCTGGTCCACCTATTTCCACTAGAAACATTCTAGGACTATAACCTTGATTATAAGCATATTTTGGTTGATAATATGTATCCCTTAATAATCCTTTATAATTTTGATTTAAATATTTTTCCATAACCTTTATATTTTCAACATTTTTTTTATAATCTTTATTATTCTGTCCCACCAGAAACATCATAGTAGCATATTTTTTTCCACCTATAGTAACTTTTGAATTTTTACCAGTGATTGAATCCCTATGAATATCAAAATAATAATTTATAGTCTTATACTTGTTTTTCATTTCCTTTAAATAATCAAAACTAATACTATAAGTACCACTATAATCATAACCATATAAAACTAGTTTTTCATTTATTTTTCTTGTTTCTCTCAAAGTTTTAATTCCCTTATTAGTTAATCTTTTTTCAATAATTTTAGAACAAGTAATAACTGATGGAGTAAATCCATCTTTCGTTTTATATTTTTCCTCTTCATGAGTATTATATAAATAAACCAAAAAATTATTATTACCTTTTTTATTATCCGTAACGTTTTTATCTTTTTTACTACCAAAAGTATCATTACTTAAATAATTATTATCAAAACTTTCTTTTTTAACACTAATTGTCCCTACTACTTCTTTAACACTTTTTTCAAAAAAAATACTATATAAATTAATAGTTTTAGACTTGTTATACAAATATATAATAGATAATAGAAATAAAAATAAACAAAAATATATTTTAAATTTTTCCATATTATCACCAAATATAATATATAACTAAATAGCCAATTATTTTGTCGATATATTATGTAAAACAAAATTTAAACTACTACTTATCAAATCTGACAATTTTACTGTTATAAAATCTATTTCTTTTGGAGTCACTAAAAGATTATAACCAATCGGAGTCAATACATCATTTATCAATGCTTTTTTTTCAAAATTAGATAAAGTACCAAATGCTCCGAGGAAAAAGTTCTTCTCTTCTTCATCTAAACTATAATTATTATTCTTTAAATAATCAATTTTAGTATTTGGAATAAGTTTTAAACCAAAATTATCTTTATTTTTTATATTAAAACTAAAATGTTTCATCATATAATTTAATGTATCACTAACAAGTGTTACACCGCTTACAATAGTTGGAACACCAATAGACAATACAGGAATACCTAAAGTATCAAAAGATAATTCCTTTCTTTTATTATTTAAAGCACTACCTG
>CAJONL010000024.1 GCA_905235875.1 uncultured Bacilli bacterium | reverse complement strand
TAATATATATAACAAAGAATCAAAGCAAGTAATAAAACTATTATAATTTTTACAAACAAAACTTTTTTCATATTATGCCTCCAAGTATAAAATAACACAAATTAAAAAGTGTGTAAATAAAATCATAACCAATTTTATTCCACTTAACAAAAAAACTAACCATTTCTAGTTAGTATCTATTACTTACTCTTACAAAAAGTTCGAGTTTCCTATAATATTGGTGCCTGTATTCGGACTCGAACCGAAACTTTCTTACGAAAAATAGATTTTGAGTCTACCGCGTCTACCAATTCCGCCATACAGGCAAGTTATATCAATAATTATAACATATTTCTAATTTATGTAAAATAATTATTATAAACTTTCTATTTCTTCTTCCTTGTATTTAGAATTATATAAATCTAAATCCTCTTCTTTGTCTTCTTTTAATTCTTCAATTTTAGGAAGTTCATCTTTAGAATTTATTCCAAAATAATCTAAAAACTCATCTGTTATTCCCCAAAGAATTGGTCTACCTAATGCTTCACTTCTTCCAACTTCCTTAATAAAATCTCTAGCAGCTAAATTTCTAATAATTTGTGATGAATTAACTCCCCTATATTCATCTACTTCAAGTCTTGTAACTGGTTCATTATAAGCAATAATTGCAAGTGTTTCTAAAGCAGATTGTGAAAGGCTTTTCATAAGATTTTCTTCTGCTAGTTTCTCATAATACTTTTTGTGTTCACTTTTTGTAGTAAGTTTATAAACTCCACCCATTTTCTTTAGTGATACACCTCGATCATCACTTTCATATTCTTTTTTTAAAATTTCTAAAAGTTCTAACGCTTCCTTTTCATCTACTTCTAATATTTTTATTATTTCTTCTATTGATATTCCTTCATTTCCTGATAGAAATAAAAGTCCCTCTAAAACTGCTTTCATTAAATCGCCTCACAATATATTTTATCAAAATTATTCTCTTGGTTTATAACTAATTCTTTTTCCTTAGCCATTTCAAGTATAGATAAAAATGTTGCAACTATATAATCTTTAGTTACTTCATCAAAAAGTTCAAAAAATTCTACTTTTTTCTTTTTATTAAGTAAATTTCTAATACTTTTTTTTCTTTCTTTTACAGATATTTCCCTTACTGTAACTTTAGTGGAAAGTGGCTTTTTATACTCCATTCGTTTAAGATATTTTTTAAAAGCATCTACTAGATCATCTATAGAAACATTTCCTTCAAGATTAATTGAATCACTTTTATAATCAGTTAAATCAGAAACGTCTTTAGTATATAAATAGCTTCTTTTTTCTTCAAGAAGTTTTAAAGTTTCAGTAACTTCCTTATACTTTTTATATTCTAATAGTCTATTAACTAAATCAGTTTTTGCTTCTTCGAACTGTTCATCATCTTCTTCGTCATCTCTTTTAGGTAAAAGTGTTTTTGACTTTAAATATATAAGTTCTGATGCTAAAGTTAAATATTCTGATGCCACTGTAAGTTTCATTTGCTCCATACTATTAATATAATCAAGATATTGATTAGTAAGTTTAACTATTTCAATATTCATAATATCCATTTTTGACTCTTTTATTAAATGAAGTAGTAAATCAAATGGCCCTTCAAATTCATTTATTTTAAATTTATATTCCATAACTTCCACCCTACACTAGAACTAATTGTATCACATTTACCCTTATTTTTAAATACATTTTTTTGTATTATAATTACAAAATAAAAAGAGCAAAACACAAAAAAGACAAAATTATCTATATTTCTATTAAAGATTTTACAGATAAAATTTTGTCTAAATATAAATAAACTAACTTTTAGGTTTAAATATTAATGCTAAGAAAAAGCTTATAACAATGCATGCACAAATACCAGATGAAGTAATATTAAACATTCCAATTAAAAGTCCAAATAAACCATCATCTTTAGTTTGTTCAATTGATGAATGAATTAAAGAATGTCCAAAACTTGTAATGGGAATTAATGCTCCTCCACCTACTATTTTTATAATTTTATCATAAAAACTAAATATATCTAAAAATGAACCAATAATTACAAATAAAGATGTTATATGACCTGGTGATAATTTAGTATTATCTAAAATTAATTGTCCTAAAAAACATAAAAGTCCACAAAACATAAATGAATAAATATAAGTCATAGAGCCTCCAGACTAATAGCATGTGCTATGCTATATATATTTTGTTTTTGAAATAAGAATGTTGGCGAAAAAAGTGCACCCGTTGTAACAAGTAATACTCTTTTCAATTTCTTAGCTTTTAATAATTCGTAAATATAACCATAATTTACTAAAGCACTACATACCGGGCCAGAACCTCCTGCTAGGATTTCTTTTTGATTTTTTTTATAAAGCATAGTGCCACAATCATTATAATCATTAAGATTAAAGTTATATTCTTTTTTCATATATTCCTTTAAAATTTCTTTCCCATAAATACCTAAGTCACCTGTTAAAATTAAATCATAATAATTTTCTTTTAATTTTAATTCTTTAAAATGGTTATAAATAGTAGATGCTGCAGCTGGAGCCATTACTGCACCCATATTATTTGGATCATTTTGATTATAGTCCGTTACCTTACCAATTGTATAACTTGTTACTTTCACATCTGTTTTTTTATTAGTAAGTAAAATTGATGCAGCACCAGTTGAAGTAAATGTTGCAGTAAAAGGTTTTGTATAACCATATTCCACAGGATTTCTAAACTGCCTTTCTGCTGATAAATTATGAGAACTTACAGTACATATTGCTCTATTACATTTATTATTTTCAAGAAAACTTGATGCTATTATTACACTTTCGTTACTAGTTGCACATGCTGAAAATGCCCCTAAAAATGAAATATTATATTTTTGTACACCATAACTTGTAGCACATAACTGATTTAAAAGATCACCACCTACAATTAAACCTATATCTTCATTTTTTAAACCATTTTTATTAAGAAGAATATCAATTGAATCATTCACCATTTTCACTTCAGAAAGTTCAAAAGATTTATCAAGTTTATAATCTTTATAACATCTATCAAAGTATTTTGACAAAGCTCCTTTAGCTTCGAGTGGACCTGCTACAAGCGAAGCACTTTCTAGATATACATTTTTAAATTTACCTGTCATATTAACCTCCAAATACCAAGTATCTAATAAGACCAAATACATATGCTGAAACTATTCCGTATAATATTACAGATCCAGCTAATTTAAAAACATTAGAACCAAATCCATAAATAGGTCCTTCACTTTTATAATCTAGAATAGAACTTGTAATACTTTGAGCAAATCCTGTTATAGGAATAATAAGTCCCATTTTGGCTTTTTTAACAAGTTTGTCAAAAACTCCTATTGCAGTTAAAAATGAAGCTACAAAAATAAATGTAATAAGCATATAGCTACTAGCATCTTTAGTTGATAAATGAAAATAATAAGCATAAACATCCATAGAAAAATTAGCTAAAAGTCCAACAAAACCTCCAACTAAAAAAGAGATAACTAAATTTAAAAATTTATTTTCTTCTGGCTTATTTTTTTCTACTATTTTTTTATATTCCAAATTATCCATATATTTCACCATTATTAGTCTATCTTATTTGCTTTTTTTTATACAAAATTATATAATTAATATGAAGGTGATAAAATGAATATAAAATACTTTGGAATTAATAATGCTCTAATAGATCCATTTTTTAAAAATACTGAAGACATTGCTAAATTAATATATGAAAATAAAGATAATATTATAAATAATTATTTAAATCCAGTAAAAATTAAAACTGTGGATAATAAAGACATTTATTATCCTAATGAAATAGAATTAGAAAATGGTATAAAAATAAATGCCGATTCTTTTTACAATAATGGTATTATATATAATATTTCAAATGAAAATATTAGTAACCAAAAAGATACACCACATACAGAAGCTAAACTAATAGTAGGAAATAACATGATAAATCTATTTATTGATTTTATAGATGACTATTACAATATAGATAATAGTTTACTTAAAGATTTAAGAATGAATATTGAAAAAGAAAAAGTATTCACTTGTGCATTAGGTAAAAAAATAGAATTTCCTAAATTATATGGTACTAGAAGCAATAATAGATTTTTAAAAATTTTGGATAAAAAGCAAATTGAAACAGAAAAACAAGTATTAGAGATATTATTTGAAGATTCTATGAATTTATTAAAAAAATTAGATAATAAAAAGATACTAACTAAGTCTAGATTTTAATCTTGTTAGTATCTTTTTTTCCATTCTAGAAACCTTTACTTGACTAGTACCTAACTGTTTAGATACTTCACTTTGTGAAAGCCCTTCATTATATCTTTTTTCTATAAGTTTTTTATCAATATCAGATAAATTAGATAATTCATTTCTTAAGTCTATTAATTCTTCTTTATAACTCTTTTCTTCATATCCTATAGTATTATATATATCTATTTCTTCATCATTATTATCTAAACTCTTTATGATCATCCCTGAAGAAATTGCTTCATCTATTTTTTGTTCATCTATTTCTAAATACATTGCAAGTTCTTTATTACTTGGAATATACCCATTCCTTTGGGTTAAATAATCTCTTATTTTTTCTAATTTCATACTTAAATCAATTAAATCTTTACTAACTTTTAAACCATTATTACCCCTTATATATTTCATGACTTCTCCCTTAACATAAAAATATGCAAAAGAAGAAAACTTAGTATTCTTATTACTATCATAATGTTTAATAGCTTCGATTAATCCCATTACTCCTGCTTGATATAAATCATCTTTATCAAAATAATTTAAATACTTTTTAATTATAGAATAGATAATAAATTCATTTTCTTTTATTATATCTATCATAAACTTATTATATTATGTAATCCTTCTTCACTTGTTACATTATATAAATTATTAAGACTATCTATTTCTTTTTTAAATATATTATCCATTCCTTTAAGTATAAATTTACCACCATTTTTAAGTATATTATAATAACAGTTTTTTATAGATTTAATACCTGTTTTATCTATAGTATTAATATTTTCAATATTTAACATACAATACTTTTGTCCACTTTTTTTTATAACTTTATAAAACTGTTTTTCTAACATATACGAAGTATCAGTAGTTAAATCACCCTTTAATTTAATAACTAATATTCCTTTTTTAAACTCCATATCAATATCTAGCATAACTATCCTCCCTTTAAGCATTATCAATATAACAGGATAATAGTTAATAATATGTCGAATTATTAAACTAAGTATAAAATATTTAAAAAAATAAAACCATAAGGTTTTATTTACTAAGCTCATATAAAATAATACTAGCAGAAACAGCCACATTTAAGCTTTCCGTATTTTTAATTTTAATATATATATTTCTTTCAAGTAATTTTTTTGTCTCATCTTTTATACCATTTCCTTCACTACCCATTACAATAGCAAAAGAATTTTTATTTATAGTTGATACTTCTATTCCTTGGATTACATCTGTTCCATAAACTGGAATAGATTTTTCTTTTAAATTATTTATAGTATCTATAAGATTTTCTCTTAAAATATTTAATTTAAATATAGCTCCTTCTGATGCTCTAATAACTTTATCATTATAAAGATCACAACTATCACATGATAATACTAAAGTATCTACTCCAAAGGCAACAGAGCTTCTTAATATAGTTCCTATATTACCTGGATCAGATACACCATCTAAAAGCAAAAACTTTTTACCTAAATAACCTTTATTTCCCTTCTTTTTACAAATACCTATAACACTAGAAGTATTAATACTTTTTATTTTATTCATAACCTCTAGAGTAACAGTATAAATAGGAACATCTAATTCAAAAGGAAGATCATATCCTTCAAGAACAT
>CAJONL010000023.1 GCA_905235875.1 uncultured Bacilli bacterium | reverse complement strand
CTTTTTTATATTTTATTTTATAGTAAATAGGTGAATTACCTGATTTTTTCCATACTACCCCTACTTTCTTTTTAGATCGAGATAGAGTAGTTATAACTGGTTTTTTCGGAGTTATTATAAATGATTTAGTATACTTTCCATTAAAGTTATTTTTACCATTTACTATAATAGTGCTAATACCAATATTTTTATTATTTATATATTTGATATCATAATTATTTTTATTTACTAACACTTTATTTCTATATATATTTATAGTTGGATTAATACTCTTTCCTGTGTATGTATATTTAGATAATAAATTAGTTGTTATTTTATAATTAATGTTTGCAGGACTTATTTTAAATAATTCGGTTAAAGATCCATAATATTTATTTTTACCAGTTACTGTAACTATTCCTATACCTGCATTAATATTATTTGAGTATTCTACATCATAATACTTTGTATTTAGTATATTCCCACTTTTATCTTTTATTGTTACTACGGGTTTTATTTCGTTACCGGTATACGTAAATTCTTTTGTATTTAAAGAAAGATTATATTGTTCTAAAAATCTATTATCAATATCTTTAATTTCTTTATTTTTGAATATTGGAACTCCATATCCATAGTATTTATCTTTACCAACAGTGCCTAAATCTTTAGCTATATCAACTAAATAATACTTAATATTATCATTGGTATAATTATTATGAATATTTTTAATACGTGCAGCGGCAGCAGAGATATATGGAGCTGAAAAACTTGTTCCTTTTGCTTCTCTAAAAGCATTATTAATAGTATGATCAGCTACTATTAGTTCTCTTCCAGGTGCTACAAAATCTAAAGTAGAACCATAGTTTGAAAAATCACTCATTTTTTCATCTTTGTCTATAGAACCAACTGAAATAGTGTAATTACTTATTGCAGGGTATGAAAATACATTATCATTGCTTAAACCATCATTACCACTAGAACAGACCATAAGCATTTTATATTTACTAAAAATCCTTTCAATTGCAGCAATATTATCATAGATTACATCTTTATTATGATTAGGATATATATCTGCTAGATTTACTGCAAGTGATAAATTAGCAATATCTACACCTTGAGATTCTGCATAATCAAGGCCATTTAATATATCTTGAAAAGTACCAATACCATTATTATCTAATACCTTAATTGGAAGTATGCTGATATCTTTATTTATTGATTCAGCAATAATACCTGCTACTGCAGTTCCATGCCCCCTATCATCTGTTTCATCTTTATTAGGATCAATTAGATTAATTCCAGAAAGAATATTTGTATTTGTAAATATATCATGATTTCTATTAATACCAGTATCTAACACTGCTATGGTTATTGGAGTATGAATACTAGGTTTCAAATAAGATGCACCAAAATTCATATAATTAGTACCCCACCCTACGCTGTTAGCTTTTATAGGTATATCTAATATTACATTTAAAGCACCATAGTCATTTACTAGTTTCTGATAAGCATTTTTAGTACTTATTTCATCATTATAAGTAAATAAATAATAATTCTTATAATATAAACCACTAATAGCACCATATGAATTAATTTTTTTACTATTAGTATTTACTCTTATTCTTAAATTTGAATAAAGACGTGTAACTTCTATTGAGTTATTACTTTTATCTGTAATTGAGTATAAATCAGTATCAGCAAGATACTCTTTTATTAACTGTTTCTTTTTATTATTATTTGTTTCTTCTCCAACTACTTCTTTATAAGTGTCTCCGTATGCTAAGTCAGTAAAGTCACCATTAGTAGTTTTACCATTTATAGTATTAATAGTATAAAAACTTTCTTCTTGGCTTTTTGAAGAGTATCTGGCAACATCTTGATTACTTTTAGCATTAATTATTTTAAGTTTATCTTTAGGAAGAGCATAGCTATTATTAAAGCTAAATAACACAATAAAACTAAAAGAAAGTATAAAAATAATTAAAAAATTATAATAATATTTATTCATACATAACCTCATATTCTATATATAAATTATACATCTAAAATTAGTTTTAAGTAAAGGTTATT
>CAJONL010000022.1 GCA_905235875.1 uncultured Bacilli bacterium | reverse complement strand
GCATAGCACTTTTCTATTTTTTTATTTGTATTTATTACTAAATTATCAATAATGCAACTATCTGAATACAAATAGTCATTATTCTCACCATAAGCTACATATAAAACATTTTTATCTAAGTTTTTTCCAACTACAAATATTTTATCAGTTGACCCTCCGATGTCTAGTCCTTTTCTTTGTCCTATTGTATAGTGCATTAAACCAACATGAGTACCTATTTTTTTATTTGTATCTATATTTATTATATCACCAGGTTGATTAGGTAAATAGTTAGTTAAAAATTGTTTAAAATTTCTTTCTCCTATAAAACATATTCCAGTAGAATCTTTTTTATCTTTTGTAGCTAAATTATATTTTTTAGCTATTTCTCTAACCTCAGTTTTATCAATATCTCCTAGTGGAAATAGTACATCTTTTAACTGATCACTTGTTAATTGACCTAAAAAGTAGGTTTGATCTTTATTACTATCTTTGGCTTTATAAAGTACACCATCTTTTATTTTTGCATAATGACCTGTTGCAATATAGTCTGCCCCAAGTTTTTTTGCTTCTTTTATAAATAAATCAAACTTAATATATTTATTACACATGACATCTGGATTAGGAGTTCTACCTTTTTTTAGCTCATCTAAAAAATATGTAAATACATAGTCCCAGTACTCTTTTACAAAATCTATTCTATTAAGTTTTATACCAAGGGCATTACATACTTTTAAAGCATCATTATAATCTTCTTCTTGAGTACATATTTCATTTTCTAATGTAGGATTGCCTTTTATATCATTATTTATTAAACTATCCCAATTTTTCATAAATAGACCTTCTACTTCGTATCCAGCTTCTTTAAGTAAGATTAAACATACTGATGAATCTACTCCACCACTTACTCCAACAATTACTTTTTTCATAAGTACCACCGTGCATAATTATAACATATAATTATATTTTTGTGAATAAATTGATAAAAAATGGATCAATCAATACTTCAACTAAACTTATTACTAAAACTATTATAAAGCTATAAAATAGTACTTTAAAATATTTATTCATATAAGGTTTTATGTTTATTTCTTTTTTTGAAAAACATAAATTTATTAATTTATATGATATTTTAATACTGAAAAATGTAATTATAAATATTAATAATATAAATATTATTTTAGAAATTGATAAATATCCAAGAAAGTATAGTATTCCTTTTAATTTATATTTATACAACAAACTAGATAAAGTATATCCTAGAGAAAATCCATGAAAGAAAAAAATTATTATTACTAAAAGTATTCCTATAATAGATAGTCCTAATATCCAGATTAAAAATATATTAAAAGTCTTCTCTAAAATAGACTGCCTTAAGAGTACTATAATATTATAATTGTTTTTAATATTAAAATAGTTATCTATAAAATTGTTACTTAATGCTTTATCACCATTATTTATAAATATAAAAAATATAATACCTAGTATAAAGGAAAAAACAAATAATGATATTAAAAATATAAATAAGTTTTTAGAATTAAATTTAATTTTTTTTATTTTATTAATATTTTTAATTTTATTAAAATTATTAATAAATACTTTTCTTTTTTTTAAGTGCATTCTCATAGTATCACCAATAAATTATATTAATAAATATTATTATGTATAAATAATTTTACATTCTAAAATCTTATAATAATTGACTTAATAATATATATTTTGATATAATTAGACTGCTGGAGGAATAAATATGAAAGTATTTCAAAAAATTGTTATTATCTTAATGCTTGTATCACTTGTTGGCGCAAGTGCTGCTATGTGTATTGCATATTTAATAGGATAATTTATTATTAATTAAATTTTGTTCATACTAATATTGGTGATTAGTATGAATATTTTTTTGCTTGGAATTAAGATTTTGAGTGTAAGGATTATTGATGTAACACTTGGTACTATTAGAACTATATATACAGTTAAAAATAAGAATTTTATTGCTAGTACTATAGGCTTTTTTGAAGTTTTAGTTTGGTTTATTATAGCTAAAGAAGCTTTAGATACTACAAATAATAGTATATTTATCGGAGTTTTTTATGCTTTAGGTTTTTCTTTTGGTACATTTATTGGAGGGTTAGTGTCTAATAGAGTTATTAAAGGCAATATTACAGTTGAAGTAATAACAAGTAATGCAACAAATAAATGGCTTGAAGAGTTGAGAAGTAATGGT
>CAJONL010000021.1 GCA_905235875.1 uncultured Bacilli bacterium | reverse complement strand
ATTAAATTTTTTTCTATTGTTTGCATCTCTTCATTAGTTGGAATATGGTCTATTTCTTTGTAAGCAAATCCTAATACTCTAAGTCCATCATTTGCATATTCTTTTTCTAAGTCAAGTAATTTTCTTTTATCATCTTCTGTTATTTTTTTATCATTTAGATAAGTACATTTATCAAGTAATTTTTCTATACTACCTTTAGACAAAACATACTTCTTGTTACCTATTTCATTTATTGTAGTACTAATTTTTCTTTCAGAAGTAAATGGAATATAATCAATTCTTTTATTTTCTTTTCTTAATTTTAAACTATCTATTTTTTTATTACTAAGATATGAATATAAACATGTCTCAGTAGGATCACCAACAAGTTTATCACTATATATTAATCCTTCATTACATAAAGCCATTACATAGTTTATCATTTCTTCGTTATATATTTCAGTTTTTGTAACAGTCATCTGATTTAGTGTAATAGTTCCAGTTTTATCAGAACATATTACATCAACTTCACCAAGGGTTTCTAAAGCCCTAATATTTTTTACTATTGTATTTTTCTTAGCTAAAGTTTTAATACCTCCAGATAAAGTTACAGTAATAACTGCTGGAAGGCCTTCAGGTATTGCTGCAACACATAAAGATGCACAAAGCATTATTGTTTCTATATAAGTGTAACCCTTTATTACTGAAATGATGAAGATAAAGATAATAAAAGCAAAAATAATTATGGTTAAATTACGACTTAATTCTTCTATTTTTAATTCTAATGGAGTTTTAACTACTTTCTTATTATTAGATTCATCATAAATCTTTCCCATTTCTGTATTCATACCTGTTGATATTACTATACCTGTTGCATTACCACCTACAAGATGCGTACCTTTAAATAACATATTAACCATATCAGAAATAGCCTTAGCAGTTACTGTTTTAACTTCTTTATCTACCGGAACACTTTCTCCAGTTAATATTGATTCATCTACCTTTGCATCTTTTAATTTAAAAATCCTAATGTCAGCAGGTACTAAGTCACCACTTTCTAAAATAACAATATCACCAGGAACTAATAAATCTGAAGAAATTACTTTTATTTCTCCACCTCTTTTTACTTTACAAAAAGTATTATCATATTTTTTTAATGCAAGAACTAATTTTTCTGCCTTTGTTTCAGATAAGAAACCAATAATACTATTTATAAAAGTAACAATTAAAATAATAATCATATCTGTATATTCATGAGAATATAAAAGACCATATATAAGTAAAAGAAAAGCAGTTATTAAAAGAATTATTATCATTGGATCTTTATACTGTTTTAAAAATAATAATAATTTACTTTTTTTCTTCTTTTCTTTAAAACTATTTTTACCATAGATTTCAAGTCTCTTTAAAGCTTCACTTTCACTTAAGCCATTAAGCGTAACTTTATATTTTTTAAATACTTCTCCTATGTCCTTGTTATTCATTAATACCACCTATACAACTTATTCATTTATATAATTTATATCTACTTTATAATTATCTGGAAAATGACTTTTAATTAAATCTTTTAAATCCTTTAGAGAAGATTCTAGTTTATTTTCTTTTATAATACTACTTAGCTCATTATCATCAATTCGTGTAACATCAACAGTAATTTTATCCATAGTTCCATTATCATTATAAAAATCTACATAATTATCACAATATATATCATACTTTAATTTTTCAATAGTGTTTACTAGTTCATAAACATATTCTGTACCATTATCACCATTATCATCTCTAAGTGTTCTTATTTTTTTACTTACTAGAATATCATATTTCACATTTTTTATACTTTGATATATAAGATTAATCTTATAATCACCATTTATATTATTATCTAAAGTATTAGATAATTTCTCAAAGTTAGTCTTTTGATTTTTATCTAATACCTTATTTATATCATTATTATTTAAATCAGCAATCTTTATAACAGCTCTATTTTTAATATCATTATAAGAAGAAGTAAAAAAAACACTATATTTTTTCTTTTTCACTGAATTTATAAATTCACATTTAAAATCTGAAGTAGTACCATTTTTATTTGTTTTAATATTATCACAATTTTTTATAATAATATCATAATAAATTTCATTATAATTATCACTTGATCTTGAATCTTTATTTATTTCATCTTTGTTCAAACTATCTAATATTTGTTCTCCTTTTTCTTTTTGTAAATTTATAAAATTAAAATAATTATAAAAAAGTGCAACTTCAAGAAATAAAGTAGAAAAAACAAGAAAAAAAATTAATGCCTTTTTATTCTTCATAGTACTATTCACCTATTAAAATATAGCACTATTTTTTAGTTATTTCAATAAATAGAAAAAAAATAGTTATTACTTTACTATATTTAGGCAAAGAAAAAGAACTATAATAGTTCTACATCATCATCACTTTCTTTATCATCACTAGAAGCATCCTCACTAATTTCATTTTTATTTTCTTCTAGAATTGTTTCTTCATTTTCTTCATTAGTAAAATCTTCTTCTACATGATCATTATTTACTTCTTCTAAAACATTAACTTTAACAGTATTAGGTGAATCATCATCAAAATTATTTTCTTCATTAATATCTTCTTCAGTAGATTCATTAAGCTCTGAAAGTGATACCTTTTCATCTTCAGATGGCAAATCATCATTGTCTATTTTTTTAAAATCTTCACTTATTTTAAAATCTTCTTTTTTGTCTGATTTAATTGCTAAAATAATAATAACTATTGAAACAATTAACAAAACAACACCAATAGTAATTAAAATCCCAGGAAATCTAAAAAATGCTGATATATTCATACTAAATCTCTCCTTTTTATCTCAAATAAATAATAACAAAAAATATTTATTAGTGCAACTAAATTGAATTATTTTCTTTTTTTGGGCATTAATTTTACAGTTGCATGTTTTTCAAATTTTAATACTTTTTTTATCTCTAAAAGTATATTGTAGTCTAATTTTTTTATTATATCAATTTTATTTGATATAAAAGAGCCATAGTCTAAAACATCATCTATTATATTATACTTCATAGTATTAATATTAGTAATAGCCTCTATTTCACTAGAAATCCATAATTTCTTTTCCCTTTCAAAAGACGATTTATCTAATTTTATGTCTTCTAAATATTTAATTAATTCATCTTTTATTTCATCTGGATAATTAGTTTTACAAATAAATTCTATTACATAATAAGAGCTTGTATCAGTAATTCGATACATAGAACTTAAAAATAAATTATCTTTAATCCATTTTTCTCTAATTAATGAAGTAGGACCCATTCCTATGCTTATTAAAAAGTGAAGATATAAATCAAGCTCATATTTTGTAATATTTAAATTATTAAATATTTTTTTATTAAACTTAAATGCAACCGCTTGCCTAGGTATATCTATATTAAAATCAAGTAATAATTCTTTGTCATTTATTTTATCTAATTCTTCTTCATATATCTTTTTAACTTTACATCTATTTTCAATAGATTTCCCCTTTTCTTTTATTATATTAACAGCTTCATCCAAATCAAAATTACCTACTACTGTTATAAACATATTAGAAGCATTATAAAAGCTATTAAAAGATGTTATCAAATCACTTTTCTTTATTCTTTTTATATCTTCATCTGTACCTATTACTTTATATCTATATGGATCTTTCAAAAATACTCTTTCCTTTATTTTTTCATTTAATACTCTAGTATGATAATCTTTATACATTGAAGCTTCCTCAAGTATTATTCCTTTTTCTTTTTCAATATCTAATGAATCAATATCTATTGTTTTAATAAAATCTACTAAGTAACTTAAGTTATTCTTAAAATTTCTATTACCAAATATATAGTAATTTGTAAAATCATATGAAGTAGAAGCATTAACATCAGTTCCTGATTTTTTATAAAATTTAAAAGGATCATTTTTTCTTTCAAACATCTTATGTTCAAGAAAATGTGCAATACCTGTTGGCATATTAAATTTTCCATCAAATGCTTCAAAGCATATATCACGGCTTCCATATTTTACAGTAATACAACAGCTATAATTTTTTATATTTGAAAGTGGCAAAAGATATGCTTCAAAACCATTATCAAGTTTTAAATAGTAAAGCATTTCATCAAAATTATTTATTCTTATTTTCTTCATATTTTTCCTCAACTAATAATATTGTATCTATATTTATTTTTTTAGCAAGATTTATAATATCTTCTTTGCTAACTCTATCAACCATTTCTAACTGTTTATCTTTATCATCTAAATCAAAGTATAAATTATTAAAGTATCTTTCGCAAATTGATGATTGATAATCAAATGATTCATCTATTACAGACTTTATAAATACTCTAGCATCTTCTAGATCTTCTTCATTAAATTCTCCTTTTTTCATTTCAATAATATTCCTATTTATCTCATCAATAGTAAGTTTAAAATTATCCTTAGATATACCAGCATATATCAAGAACAATCCATCTAATCTATTAAAAACTGAATTTATACTATAGCAAAGTGATTTTTTTTCTCTTACATTTAAAAACAGTTTTGAACTTGGACTATTACCAAATATTATATTATAGAAAATTGAAACATATTTTTTTTCATATAAATCTAAATTTTTACACGAAGCACCCATAATTAAATTAGATTGATTATAATCACTTTTTATTATATTTAAAGTATAAGATTTACTATAATCTAAGTATAAATCTTCATCATATATATTTATTCCTTTAAATGGAAAATCATCAAATAAATTATTTATTTCATTATAATCTATATCACCATTTACCATAATATCTATACTACAACTACTAAAATACTTTTTATAAAAATCATATAAATCAGAACTTGTAATTTTATCTAAAATATCAAGTTTACCGTATAGTGAATAATTATATGGGTTAGAACTATTAAGTATATTAAAATAATTTTTTATTGCAAAACTAGAAGAAGCTTCCATTTCACTTTTTATTTCTTCAGATAGCATATTTTTTGTAATACTAAATATTTCTTCATCGAATTTATTATTCTCTACATTAGGATTTTTTAATATCTCCAATAAAAACTCAATTGAATCTTTTAATAAACCATCTTCAGTATATTTATCCATAGGAAATGATAAACATAATTCATTTATAAAATACTTAGATTTACGTATTTTATGATGACTAATATTTAAACCATATAAATCATCTTTTTTTATTGCAATTTTTCTTGGACTATTATATTTTTTAGTACTAAATAATAAATTTTTAAATAATAAACTTATATATGTAATATCTTTTTCATCAATAATACTTGCAAATGTACAATTTATATATATAGTTTTAAAACAGTTATTATGAATTAAATGTAAATTAAAACCATCTTTTTTTATTTTTTTTACGTCCACATTATCACCTAATCTTATTTTACTAGAAATTTAATTAAAAAACAAATACTTATATTAGTATAACCGATTATAAAAGAAAAACTCTTAAATCAAAGAATTGACTCAAGAGCTAACTTTATAGCATTATCAAAACTTTTTTCTCTTTCTAAAGGTGTAAGTACTTTATCACTGTAATTAGTATCTGATACAGTTAAAATTGAAGCAGACTTTTTATTAAGTGCACTTGCTAAAAAGAAAAGTGCAAAAGTTTCCATTTCAAGTCCAATAGGATTTTTTAATACATATTCTACTGGCTCTTTTGTATTATAGAACATATCCGATGATATTACTAATCCAGAGTTTACTTTTAAATTTAATTTACTTGAAACACCAATTATTTTTTCTGTTAAATCCATATCAGGATACGATGTATTAATTTTTTCTCCAAAAAACTGTTCTGAAATATTAGAATGAGTATAAGCTTCACTTGCTATGATAATGTCTCCTAAATTTATTTTTTCATCACGTGACTGACATGAACCTACTCTTATTATAGTAT
>CAJONL010000020.1 GCA_905235875.1 uncultured Bacilli bacterium | reverse complement strand
TATTAAAGTAACTGGCACATCTTGACTTCTTAATTCTAATGCTTTTTTATTTACTGCTATTTTATAATCTCTTTCACATTCTGCTAGCTTATAACCATTTTGTGCCAATTGGTCTATTGCTTTATCTAACATTTTTTGTTTTTCTTGAATTTCTTGCCATAGTTCCATATATTACTCCTTTTTAGATTTAAAATCGTTTACTATTGAATTAAAATCTTTTACTTTTATTTCACTTGTGCTTGTATAACCATATTGACTTAATATTAATGTTACAACTTCTCCTGTTATTCCTGCATTTTCTATTGATTTATCTAATGCCTGTGCTTTTGTTTTATCTATTACTTTTTCATCATCTATTTGTTGTTGTTTTGTAAACTCATCTGTATCTGCATCTTTTGTATCATCTATATTAAATAATCCATTTAAAGCATATTTCCTCGCATAACTACTTGCTGTTCCTGTTATCTGGCTACCGATCCATTCCTTTTTTATTTTCTTCTTCTCTTGCATAAGCTGTATTGCTTATACAGGTATCTTCACTTTCTTTGTTTGCTTCTATATCTGTTAATCTTGCTGTTGCTTGTACATAAAATCTTTGTCCATTACATATTTGCCTTCTTGTTCTTTCCTCATCATCTTCTATTATTCTTGTATTACCATCTCCTAAAACAACTATACTATCACTTAATACTAATACTGTTTTATATTTTTTACATATAGGTTTTACTGCTTCTAATATATCTTCACAACTTCTGTATTTATAACCTCCAAATTTATTGAATTGACCTTTTGGTGCTTTTAGTTCATTTTGTATATTTGATAATTTTTCATATATATTCATTCTTCATACCTCCTAAATACTATATTATCTTCATCTATTAAGTCCCAATAATCCATTAATCATTTTCCTCTCTTTCTTTTATTAATAAATATGCTTGCTTTCTTATTTTTAAGTATTCATCTTCTGGTATTCCTATTTCAACCATTGTTGTTAAAACATCTAATTCTTCATTCATTAAATTATATAATTCTTCTAAATTTTTAACTTGTTTTCTGTATCTTTCTATTTCTAAATCTTTAAAGTCTTCCACTTTTAACACTCCTTTTTATATCAATTAATAGTTCAATCATTTCATCAATAAATAGTCTATTAGGCAATAGATCATATTCAATCTCTTTTTGAATATACTCTGCATAATCTTTTACTTTTTTAATTTTAAAAAGATTTATTTGTTTGTCTGACATTTCTACTTCTGATATTGCTTTCATACATATTTCCTCCTTAATTAAAATATCCGATTGTGCTAAAATAACTTATACCATTTTTCTTTAATGTGTAAATTAAAACAGCAACAACTACTATATTTAAAATTATAAATAAGTTTCTTGCTACTGTTCTCCAATTTATTCTCCATTTTTTCATAATACATTACCTCCCTTTCCTTTATTTTATATTTGCATTATACTACTTTTTACCACCTGTTGTCAATACTTTTTTATAATTTTTTTTAAAAAACTTTTTTTCTTACTCTTGCAACGGTTTTGAGCATATAAAAGGAAGAAGTCCGCAACAAAAGTCACGGACTATCAGTAATGTATTGATGTATTTTTATTATACATTCTTTTTAAAATTTTGTCAAATTAATTTGTTGACTTCTTTTTGTACTTCTTTATAGTTATATCCAGCTTTTTCTAATGCTTTTTTTCTAGTTTCTCCATTTCCCCATTTGCCATTAATAACCTCTTTCGCAATTTCTTTAACTGATTTTTTATTTTTAAGCAATTTATTAACTTCATCTTGTACTTGTCTATAATTATATCCAGCTTTCTCTAGCTTCTTTTTGCGTTCTTCCCCTGTTCCCCACTTGCCATCTATTACTTCTTTTGCTATTTCAGTTACAGTTTTCTTTTTTGAAGTATTAGTATTATTTTCTTTTTCATAAGTAATATATGCACATTTTCCCCAGTTAGTCCATCCTCTAGTTTTTGCAACTGTTTTTATTATTTTAAAACTGCCACCTGATACAGTACATTCATAAGAATACTTTTCTCCATCATATACTCCAATATGTCCATCCATCCAAAC
>CAJONL010000019.1 GCA_905235875.1 uncultured Bacilli bacterium | reverse complement strand
ATTGGAGCATACTTGAAGGATTTACAAAGAATCAAACAAATGAATTAATTGATTATTGTGTTAATAATAGTCTACTTACAGATGAAGAAAAGAATATATCTGAAAAAGTAAAAATTATGGTATCAGAAAATATTCATGTTAATGCATTTATGTATGAACCAATAATTGATATGAGTGATGAAGAATTAATAAATTTATATAAAATAGTTAAAAATATGTGATATAATTAACTTATCAAAAGAAAACATTTTGACTTACTTTGAACTTTAATCGCTCCATTTTAAAAGTGCAGAGCTTAGTTAATTCTAAGTTTCTTTTTTTATGTGGACTTAATCAAGTATTTATCTTATAATATATTTAATTAAAAGTTGGTGATATAATGACTTATTTAGATAATAGTGCTACTAGTAAAATAAATGATGAGGTATTATACCAAGTAGAAAAAGATTTATTTAAAGGTGTAAATAAAAATGAATTAAAAAATTATACTGATAAAATAAAAAAGCTTTTAAACACTGACCTTGATGTTGTTATAACAAGTGGATCTACTGAATCTAATAATTATGCAATAAAAGGAATGTGTGAAAAAAGTAATAAAAGAGAAATAATTACAACAAATTTAGAGCACTCTTCAGTTAATGAATCTTTAAAATATCTTGAAAGTAAAGGGTATATAATAAAATATATTCCTTTAAAAGATACAATGATTGATTTAAAAGAACTGGAAAAAATGATTAATGAGAATACAGCTCTAATAACAGTAACTTATGTTAATTCAGAAGTAGGAATTATAAACAATATAAATGAAATAGGTAAGATTGCTAAAAAATACAAAATACCTTTTCATACTGATTTAACTCAAGGAGTAGGTAAAATTAAAATTAATTTAGAAAATGTAGATTTAGCTAGTATGTCATCTCATAAATTTCATGGTCCTAAAGGAATAGGCATATTACTTAAAAGAAGCAACATAGAACTAAAACCATTAATATATGGAGAAAGATGCTACAACCTAGGACTTTTAAATGGAATGATTAAAGCTTTAGAAAATTCATACTCAAATTTAGATTCAAATTATGAAAAAGTAACAGATTTAAGAAATTACTTGAAAGAAAAGTTAAAAGATATTCCTGAAATTAAAATAAATGAAAGCAAAAATAACTTGCCACATATTTTTAATATAAGTGTTCTAGGATATAAACCTGAAACTTTCTTACACTATCTTGAAATGAGTAATATTTATATATCTACTAAAAGTGCATGTTCAAATGGTGACTATTCTAAAGCAGTATATGAACTTACTAAAGATATGGAAAGAGCCCTAACTTCTGTAAGATTAAGTTTATCTGAAGAAATAACAAAAGAAGAACTAGATAAAGTTATAGATTTAATAAAGGAAAGAAAGCATGGAAAATAAAAAATTTAAAATGATAGATGAAAGATTTATATGTAAACACTGTGGAAAAGAAGTGAAAGAACTATTATATACTGCAAGAGATCACTGTCCATTTTGTTTATATTCACTTCATGTAGACATAAATCCAGGTGACCGAAGCAATAGTTGTAAAGGACTGCTAAAGCCTATAGGAATAGAAAAAAGTAAGAAAAGTGATTATAAGATTATTTATAAATGTGAAAAATGTAATGCAATTCATAAAAACATAATGGCTAAAGATGATAACATGGATGAAATAATACGATTAAGTATACAGGGGGAATAGCTATGAAAAAAATATTAAAGCTTTTATTATTTTTTGTTGGATTTCTTATAATATTTGAGTTAATAATAACTATCTTTAAAACATATCATAATATAAATTACAAAATTAAGACGGAAAGAATAAAATATGATATAAATGAAATATATAAAGAAGGTAATTATTATTTAAAGATTAAAAATAATGTTAATATTTATTCTTATGAGGTACCTAACAGTTTCTTTAAGAAAAAAAAGATCGTAAAAGATATTTATACCTATACCATGGGAGATATATCGTGTATTTATCCTGTGTATAAAAAAGATAAGGTTACTTCGAATATAATGTGCAGTAAAAATAATAATTCATACTCATATGAATACTATAAAGAAAGATTAAAACCATTTACGAGTTTACTAGAAAAAAAAGGGTATAGTAACATATCATGGAATGAAGAAAGTAATAAGCAAAATAAACTAGAGACTTTAACTGTATATCCTAATAATATAAGTGATAATACTTATATATATATTTATAATTATAAGGGATTTTATGCAATTAATAATAAACAAAGCGTTAACATTAGACTATTGAAAAACGATAAATATAAAAATACTTTAGGAACAATAGTAAATAAGTATTATTTGCTCGCAGACTATGATGAAAATCATTCATATAAACACTTTTACAGAATTGATATGACCAAAAATAAGATTAAAAAATTTAAAGTTAAAAAAGAAATAAGTAAGGATTCTTATATAAACGGTGTAATCGATGATGATGTATATATTTTTGATAAAGATAACCTAGTACAGTATAAAATTAATCCAAATAAGAAAAAGCAAAAAGAAGTTGGCAATAAAGAAAATAAAGTTTTAAACTATGATTTAGGTTTTAAAAGAATAAATGTTTATAAAATGAGAGATGAAGAAATAAGATTTAAAACTATAGATAATTACATAGATAAATTAGAAAAAAATACTAATATAAAATACATAGAAAAGGATAAAGATTCATATTATTATCAAACAGATAATGATGATGTCTATTACTATAATACTAATTCTAAAATAAAAGTTCTTTTATTTAATAAAAAAATATCTGATTTTAAATTAGTGAAGAATAATTTGTTTTTTATAAGCGATGATACACTATATTCTTATAGTATAGATAAAGATATAAATAAGCTTATAAAGTATAGTGAGTTATCATTTAATCCAGATAATAGAATAGCAATATATATAGAGTAATTTATTTACTCTTTTTTGTTTAGTAAATAATTCGTGAAGAAATACTAAATATATCACTAGACATAATAATATAATATGATACAATTAAGACAATAGGAGAGTGATAATTTTGAAAAAAAGTATAATAGTGTGTCTTTTTTTTGTTGCAATATTTGGAATATCTACTGTTAATGCGGAAGATAAATTAGAGATATTTCAAGATTTTTCTTATGAAGAAAAAACAACCGAATCTAATGAATTATATCAAGTAAAATTAGATGCTGCAGTCCGCGGAGATAAAGGGACTTTATTAAGTGATGATTCTAGCTTAAAATGGGAAAGCAGTAATCCTGAAATAATGACAATTAATGAAGAAGGATTCGTTAAAATTTTAGATTATGGGAAAGCTACGATAACTGCTACTTATATGATAGAAAATAAAACATATAAGGGTAAAGTTATAATTAATAGTAAAGATAGAAATTCTTTAAAGGATGATTCTTTTTACATTAATTTAAATAGTCAAAAAGAAAAAATAAATGTTGGAGAGAAAATAAATCTTTATGCTACTGTTTGGCAACATATAAATGGAACAGACATAGATAAAATAGTAAATGATACTGAGTTATATATACCAAAAGACGTTAACTATAAATTATACTTACCAGAAGGTATAGGAGAAGCTAATATAAATAATAATGATAGGGAATTTTTTAGAGGTATAATAAATAATCAAGTTAATTGGAAAATAGAAAATATCAACGATGAAAGATCGAAAGATGTACTAGCGACAATAGATCAAAATGGTGTTTTGACGGCTAAAAAAGCAGGAACAATTGAAGTTACAGCTATAGATAAAAATAATAAAGATACTTATGACACTATTAGCTTAGATATTGTGGATAAAAGTATTGATAATAAGAATAGTTCTAATTTACTAAAAAGTTCCAATGAAATATTAAATATATGTGTTGTAATGTTCACTTTAATTATTGAAATTGTAGTAATAATAGTTCTTTTAAAGAAAATAAGTCAAGGAGGAATAAAATGAAAAGATTAATATTATCAATATTTGTACTTATAATTTCCTTAATTTGTAATATTTCAATAATTAATGCCACAAATAGTGGAATAGATATAATTGGACCCAATGAAGTGACTGTTGGAGAAAATATACAACTAAAATCTGAAAGTTTTATTGCTAATGATTTATCTACATCAGAAGCAGATGTTGGGGAATTAAATAGAAACGATGTGACAACAAAAACCACATGGGTAAGTTCTGATCCTGAAATAGCCACTAT
>CAJONL010000018.1 GCA_905235875.1 uncultured Bacilli bacterium | reverse complement strand
ATGTTATCATCTACTTTCCCATAATCTAATATTGATTATATCACATTTATTTAAACTTTAACATTTATTTTTTATCTTCATATATTATACTAGGTGACTTTTATGAAACATAGCTTTTTTTGTAATTGTAATGCCTGTAAAATAAGAAGAAGATCTTCTAAAATATATTTAGGTTTATTATTGTTTTTTATCTTAATAATTTTCTATCAATCATTTATAACAATATTTTTTACTATTACTTTTAATGCCATTATTCTTTTTATAGAAATAGTTTTATTTTTCATCTTCTTACTTAGAATTATCCTTTAATATTTTGATTTTATATTTATTAAAAAACTGATATACAATTTATATTTAAATTGAAATATCAGTTTTATTTTACTATTATCTATTAATACTTGCACCACAATTTGGGCAAATAACTAAATTTAATGGTACAGGAGCATGACAATTTGGACATTGTTTTGTTGAAGTGCCTAAACCATTTATTGGAACATGACCACTATTATAATTTTGATTATTATGATCTTGACTTATATTTTGATTAACACTTTCATTTACAGGAGGTTCCTTTTCATAATTATTATTCATTATATTAGGTCCCATTTGACTTAGATTTATATTCCCATTCATAGGATTAATATTTGAATTTGAATTATTAAAACCAGGCTTTATTCCTGCCATATTATTTATATCATTACTTTCTACTGAAGAATTATTGCTTTGATTAATATTTTCGTTTAAAGGTTCAAAATTATTAGCTACATTTTCAGGATTATCAGAATTAAATCCTGGATTCATTTGATTCATATTTTGATTATTCATATTATTATCAAATTCACTATTTAAATGTCCCATTATACCTGCTCTATTAGAGCTTGCCATATATCCATCATTACTATAATTATTAATGTTAGAGTTATCTTCAAAACTAAAAGTATCATTTGTTGCTGGAGCAGTCATTAAATTATTATTACCAAATGCAATTTTAAATAAAATAAATATATTATAAATAGGAATTAGTACTTTAAATCCTTTTTCGCCAGCCTTTTCAAATATTTTCCATAAACATATAAGTGTAAGAATCACTACTATTACACTAAAAATAGCTGTAATTAATCCAAATGTTCCAAAGGAATAGTTATCATTTGAACCACTATTACTTGCAGTTTGACTATCATCACCTATTTCTTCTTTTGTTGCTTGATTAGTTGAGGTATTAGCATCGCCTGCAGTAATTTGTTCATTTTCTTGGTTTTCTGCTTGTTCATTAGCTTTGCTGCCTGTTGTGCTTTCGTTATTGTTAACAGCTTCTTCTCCTGAACTATTAGTAGTAGTTTCAGTATCTGTACTATCTAATCCTGAATCCACTATACATCCCTCCTATTCTAGATTAAGTATAGCATTTTTTTAATATCAAATCATTCTTTTTTTTATTTTTTTATAAGTTATTGTCAATTTTACTGTCTATTTTTAATTTTTTTAATAAAGTTATACCATCATCATATATTTTTATATTTTTTTTACTATTAAAAACTACTCCGAGCTTTACATTTTTTTTAATATTAGGTCCATGATAATCACTACCACCTGAAATTAATAAATTATAATCTTCAGCAATTTTTTTATATTTTTTAGCATCCATATAAGAATGAACAGAATTAAAAACTTCAATCCCAACGATTCCTGCTTTTTTTATTTCAGGCATTAATTCATTTATATCTATTTTATAAGTAATCTCAGTAATTTTAGGATGAGCAAGTACAGGAATTCCCCCTGCTTTTTTTATTGCACGACATACTATTTTAAGTTCCATTTCATTGTGAACACTAAGTTTTAACTTAGATAAATAATTATCAAAAGCATCTTTTATATTAATTGCATAACCATACCTTATCATTAGACGTGCAACATGAGGTTTACCTGGATTTTTTGTTCTTTTTAAAATATTTAATACATCTTCTTCTTTAAAAATAAACTTATATCTTCTTTTTAATACTTTTAGTATTTCATAAAATTTATTTATTCGATATTCTTTTAAGTATTCTAGTACATTTTTTAACTCTTTAGAGTCTGGATTAATATTATACCCTAAAATATGAAGATCATACTTACCATTTAAGATTGAACTAATTTCTACTCCAGGAATATAATTTAATCCTTCTAAATTTTGTTCTTTAATTTGTTTAATACTTTTAATATTATCATGATCAGTAATAGAAAAAGTTTTTATATTTTTTTTTCTTATTTTCTTTATTAATTCTTTTATATTATATTCACCATCTGAATTAATGGAATGAATATGTAAATCAAAATCTTGTATCAATATAATCACTACCCTCATTTATTATAAATAATTAAAAGAGTAAAAACAAGTCATTTTTACCCTTCATTTATTTTACTAATAATTTTCTCTATTTTTTCCTTATCCCTAAGTTCTTTTTCTTCGAGATACTCTTTAGCATCTTCTTTAGCTTTAAGTAAGATGTTATAGTCATTTTTCACATCTGCTATTTTAAAAGTCATATCTCCACTTTGACGAGTTCCAAATAGATCTCCATGGCCTCTTATTTTAAAATCTTCTTCACTTATTTTAAAGCCATCATTAGTTTTAGTCATTACAGTAAGTCTTTTAGTATCAGTATCACTAATTAAGATGCAAGATGATTCTAGACTACTTCTTCCAACTCGTCCTCTAAGTTGATGTAAAGTTGAAAGCCCAAATCTATTAGCATCAAATATTACAATCATTGTTGTATTAGGAACATCTACTCCAACTTCGATTACAGTGGTACTAATTAAGATATTAATTTTATTATTTGCAAAATCATTCATTATTTTATCTTTATCTTTGGCATTCATTTTTCCATGAACTACTCCAATATTAAAATGACTACCAAATGCAAGTTCCATTTTATCTTTCAAAGCATTTACTGTAGTTAAATCAAGTGTTTCAGATTCTTCGATTAAAGGTGCAATAACATATATTTGATGTTTTTCTTTAAGCTCTTCATACATCATTTTTAGTACATCTTTTATTTCTTCTGTTTTCTTAAGATATGTTTTTATTTCTTTTCTCCCTTTTGGCAAAGTATCTATTACTGAAATATCCATATCACCATAAATAGTCAATGCATAAGTTCTAGGAATTGGTGTTGCTGACATATATAATACATCTGGCGAAAAACCTTTATTTTTTAAATTTGCTCTTTGAAGTACACCAAAACGATGTTGTTCATCTGTTATAACAAGACCTAAGTTTTTATATGAAACATCATCTTGAAATAAAGCATGGGTTCCAATTATGATATCTATAGCACCTTCTCTTAGTTCTTCGTGCAAGTTATCCTTTTCTTTTTTAGAAAGAGAACCCACTAGAAGTTTTATATTAATATTAGTTTTTTCAAGCATTTTACTTATCGAATTAAAATGTTGATTAGCAAGTATTTCTGTTGGAACCATAAGTGCTCCTTGGAAACCCGAAAGATAGGCAGCATAAAGTGCTATTACTGAAATTACTGTTTTTCCGCTTCCTACATCTCCTTGTAAAAGTCTATTCATTCTTCTTTTACTTTTTAAATCATCAAGTATTTCTTTCAAAACCTTATTTTGAGAATCAGTTAAAGTAAAAGGTAAATTATTAATAAATTCCTGTATTTTTTTATAATCAAATTCTTTACTAAAACCATCTTCTATTTTTTTATTTTTAATTCTTAAATATTCAATCTTAGTCATAAATTCAAACAGTTCTTCATACTTAAGTCTATTTCTTGCTAATTCTAACTTATCCATAGTAGATGGATTATGAACTATATTTAATGCTGTTTTCTTATTTAAAAAGTCATATTTTTCAATTATACTATTAGGAAGATTATCAGTAATAGCACTTCCATATTCCATTAAGGCATTATTTATAAAAGTACTAATATTCTTAGAGGATAATCCACTTGTACCATGGTATACACTTTCTATTTTTTCTCCTTTAGGTAAAAGGCCTATTCTTATTTCTGATGCAAGTATTATATTTTTACTTTTATCATATTTACCAAATACAGTAATATTTGTACCAACTGATAAATCTTTTTTTAGAAATGCTCTATTAAAGATAGATACTCCAACTACTTTACCTGTTGTAGTAACAACTCTAATGTTCATCTTATTTAAATTACCTTTTAATCTAATAAGTATTGGAGCTCCATCTACTTTACCATCTATAATAACTTTATCCATATCATTTGCAGTTAATAAATCTGTTCTTTTAATAATATCATAACGATATGGATAGTGTGATACTAAATCATCTATTGTATTTATATTAAGCTTACCAAGAAGCATTTTACTCCTGGGACCTATTCCTTTAACTTTATCTAAAGTAATCATGAAACCACGTCCTTTTTCTTACAAATTATACCATAAAACGTCTTTTTTTTCAAAGTTTTTTAAACAAAATTATAAAAAAACTTACAAGTTTACTATTTTGTAAGTTTTGTTTTATTTCTTCTTTTTATAGCAATACTTCTTAGTTCATTTTCTTTTTCTAAAGCTTTTCTTACTTCTTCTTTATGTGATAAAAGAAGTCCTTCTTCATCTTTATTATTTGAGCAATATATTGTTTTTACTAAGTGATTTCTTACTTTATTTAAATCTGAATTATAACCTTCTAGGTCATCATCATCTATAACACAATAGTGCTCTATCTCTGGGTGATTAAATAAATATAATCTTATTTCATCTTCTTTCCACATAGGAAGATAACGGTATTCATTAAATCTTTTAGTTACATTTGGAGTTCTACCTATACATTCTATACCATATTTTTTAAACAAATCAAAGATATCATTTATCCATTTACTTTTTGTTTCCATAGTCTCTTCATCGATAGCATCTTTAGCTGAGGCTTCAATTACAACTTTTGAGTTAAACTCTTTACATATTATTCCTAGTATTTTTATCCTTCTTTCGATATCTTCATAAGAAGAATAATGAATAGTATCTAATACGCCATCAAAGTCTAAAAATATTACATTCATTTTCTATTAATCCTAGTTAGTATTTTATCTCTATTATATTTTCTTTCCATTTCTGAAAAGCCTACTAGTGATAAAAAATATTGATATATATCATCTTTTTTTACCACTTCGTTATTTTCTATAAGATTATTTCTAAAAGTAATAAAATTTTTAAAGAAATTACTTAAAAATTCATATTCATCTGTAAATTCTGCCTTTACTGGATAATCATCGTTTATATCAAATGATATTTCTTTTATTAATTTTTTTCTATCATATGTAGTTATGTAGCAATAGTTTTCATTATTAATCAATTCTTCTTTATCTATGTATCCATACTTATCAATATCTTTTTTTACTTTTCCAAGACTATTCTCTTTACAAGATATAACTGAAATAGTATCTTTATTATCTTTATCTTTTGTCGGAACATATAAAGTTTCATACTTTTCATTTGCTATGAATTCACATATATCCTTTGTTAATGTAACTACATCTGTAAATGGTATTCTTTTATTACTACTCATTTTTCATCTTCCTCCATTAAAAATACATAAGATATAATAATACAAACTATGTATTATTACAAGTTATATTTTATTTCTTTAAAATATCTATTACTACATACTCAGATTTAGTACCAGTTTTAAATTTAAGTTCCCAGTCTGATATACCAGAGGTAACAATAAAACTTGTGCCATTTCTTTTTTCATATCCATATGTTTTATCATTTATACTTAATAATTTACCTAAATGAGTTATAGGAAATAATTGACCTCCATGGGTATGTCCTGATAAGACTAAATCAATGTCTTCTTTCGATTCATTATTATAATCATTAGGTTCATGATCTAATACTATAATATATTTGCTTTTCTTATCCTTAATACTATCCGCTAAATTTTTTATAGGTTTTCTTTCATACATGGTATCAAGTCTTCCAATTATAGACAGATTATCTATTTCTTTTATCTCATCTTTTAAAATTGTAATATTATTTTTTTCCATTTCTCTTTCTAAATCTTCTTCGGTAAAGTCTCTAGTGTTATAGTAACCTTCATCGTGATTTCCATAAGAAAAATATATACCATATTTCGTTTTGATACTTCCAATAAGCCTACAGGCTTTTACCATATCTTCTCTTAAAGTACCATCATCAACAAAGTCACCAGTAATAAATAATATATCAGGATTTTGTTTTTTTACTTCATTTATATATTTTTTTAAACCTTCTGAATCAAATGTAGTACCAAGGTGAAAATCAGAAAACATAATTATTCTTAAATTTATATCTTTATTAGTATATAATTTATAATTAGTTTGCCATACATTATTACATAGATAAAAACCTATACTTAGATAAACTATAGTAAAAAATATTACAATTATTCCAATTAAATCAAAACTATATTTTTTCTTTGTTAATATAGATATTATTTTAAATAATAATTCAAAAATTAAGAATAAAAATACAAAGTGAATAAATATAACTATTGCATTAACTAGTGACAATATATAAGAAAGTACTATGAAAAATAGTATAATTATTCCTAAAGAAATTAATATTTTTTTATACCTTTTATTATTAGAAATACTTTTTATAAAACTAAATTTTCCTATTTCATAAGTCATAAATATAATTCCTAAAATAGTTACTAGTAAAGTTACTATTAAAATAATTATCCAAAGCATTAGATCAGATCCTTTATAAAAACATTAATTTAAAACTTTTTATTTAAAAATAATAATAGTAATGATAATAAATAT
>CAJONL010000017.1 GCA_905235875.1 uncultured Bacilli bacterium | reverse complement strand
GGTTGAGCATTTTTCAATTCTATTTGTTTTTTTTCAGCTATTAATCTATTCTTTTTAGCTATTTTTTTATAAGTTTCTTGTTCATTAATATTTTTCCAACCAAACTTTTCTACGGATGATTTTCTTGGTAAAACATAAACTTGTTTTTTCTCATCTTCTAATACTTTTCTTTGAACAATTATATTTGTTTGGTTATTATTAGACTTATCCTCAGTATTTACGGATAATTCGTCATTATTACTATTTTTTGAAGCATTCTTATGCTTACTCTTATAATCGTCTATTAATTTGTAAACTACTTCATAATCCAACTCAGAATAGGCCTTTGCTTTTTTTAGTGGTGCAAGAAACCCAGTAAAATCTGATGTCCTATCAAAATATTTAACGTGAAACTGTTTTTCCATTAAACTTATAACATTATCAAATAATTCTACAGCATCTTGATTATAATTATTTTCCAAATACTCTCTAGATTTTTTCCCTCCTCTATCAAATAAATAAAGTGACATATATTTTTCACCATATATTTTTTGAAGTTCATCAACTATTTTTACTTCCTTAGGATAACCACAACCGGTAGTTTTTAACTTATATTTTTTTGCTAATTCTCTTGTTCTATGTTCTGTAAGTCCCTCAAGTAATGGGCTTGATCCTCCTGATCCACAAAAATGCATACTTTCATGGAGCAAGTTTTCTTCATAAAATTCTTTTGCATTCATACCCTTAATAAAGACATGTTTTATATAAGTTTCAAATGTATTATCATTTAATACTACATTATCATCATTATATACTTGATGTTTTTTATTTATCCCATTACCAGGTATATATTTTATTTTATTTAATATTTCATATGCTTTTTCCGGAAAATGAATTTTATGATCAGACGTTACCAAGCTAGTTATAGTTCCAATATCCCATATTCGAATATAATCTCTAAAATCTTTTACATTTTTAAGTCTTATTATATCTTCAAGCTGAATTAAATCTCCATATTCTTTCAAAATAATAGAAACATATTTTTCTAACTGTTGTGCAAGTTCATCAATTAACTCTTTTTTTTGTTTATCACTCATAAAAGCACCTACTTTATTCAAGTATATCTAAAGGCAATTTTGCTTGTATATTCATATAATTATTAAATATTTGATTTATCATATTTAAAAGTAAATCTTTCGTTACAGCATCTAGCACTTTAGTCTCATACAACTTATCTATTTTCATTTCAATTTTTATTTTATTTTCTTTCAATAGTTTTAAATCCTGTTTTCTATTCAAATATGATTTTTCTTTTAAAATATTACTAATAACATGTGCCAAACCATCTATTTGATTATTTTCAAAATTAACAAGATCTTCAATAGTTTCATATAATGTTATTTCCTTATCAATAACTTCTATGTCTAAATTATCATTACTATACTGTTGATATAAATAGCTTCGCAGTTCAGGTAATGTATAACTTATCCCACTATTGTCTAAAAATTTGCATAGATTAGATTCTAATATCATTCCCTTTAGAGATATTCTATTTAATTCTAGTGTATCTTCGATTTGATATAATTCTTCTGTTAGATTTACTAATTCACCACTATTTTGTAAATATTGGTACAATGATTGAGAATATAAACTATAATTGTTGATTCTTTGTATTGCAGTATTAATAATATTTATTCTAATATTACGAATTTCATCTGTTAATGTATCATCATTTTTATACACAACAATTTGTCTATTTAATTGCTCTATATCCATATATTTAATTCACCTATAATATAATTATAAAACATTTCATAACAAAAAAAAAGAAGACTATTAGCATTTATAAATAATCTACTTCTTTTTATATTATTTTACTAATTGCTTTCATAATAGCAATTTTTCCATATTCATAAGATAATGAACCTTGTTGATAAGCAATAAAAGGCTCTCTTATTGGACCATCACATGAAAGTTCTATTGTTGATCCTTGAACAAAAGTTCCAGCAGCCATTATTACTTTATCTTCATATCCTGGCATATATTCTGGGATTGGTGCTGCGAATGATTCAATTGGAGAAGCACTTTGTATTCCTTCTATATATTTTATCATTTTCTCTTTATTATTAAATTTAATAGCTAAAACTAAATCACATTTTTCTTCATTATATTTGGGGCTTACTTGATATCCTAATCTTTCAAGAACTTTACTTGCTAAAATTGAAGTTTTAAGTCCTGCATTTACTACTTGTGGTGCCTGATATATTCCTTGAAGAAAATACCTATTTATATTTAGACTTGCTCCTATTTCTTTTCCTTCACCTGGAATAGTAAGGCGTTCTGCTGCAAGATCTACATATTCTTTTTTACCAGATATATATCCCCCCATTGGAGCTATTCCTCCACCCAAGTTTTTAATAAGTGAACCTGCTATTAAGTCTGCTCCAACTTCTAGAGGAGATTTTTCTTCTACAAATTCACAGTAACAGTTATCAACAAAAATAACAGTATCTTTATCTATATTTTTTATAAATTTTATTACGTTCTCTAGCATAGAAATACTAATACTAATTCTATCATCATAACCTTTAGATCTTTGAATATGAATAAGTTTTACTTTATTTTCTCTTATAGTTTTCTCTATTTGTTCATAATCAAAGTCACTATCTTTTAAATCTATTTGTTTATATTTTATACCAAATGCTGTAAGACTACTATTGTTTTCATTTAAACCAATCACATCATGTAATGTATCATATGGATTACCAGTTATTGTAACCATTAAG
>CAJONL010000016.1 GCA_905235875.1 uncultured Bacilli bacterium | reverse complement strand
GGAATAATACCTATTAATATACTAATAAAAAATACAAGTAATGAAGTATTACCAGATATTTTTAAAATAGGTCTATTAATTAGGGCAAAAAAGGATACAGCAATTATATATATACAAAGTGTAAGAACTTCGCCACTACTTATTTTGCTATTCATTTAAAACGCTCCTTTATTTATATTACCATGTACATAGATATTACTCTTTATTTTTATATTTATATTATCCATATTATATGGATTTACATTTTTATATTTTCTATACATCTTAGGATTATCTTTATAAATAATATTTTTGATACCTAAATTATCAGTGTTATTTTCCATGTTATAAATAATTAATTCTTTTATATAGTTTTTAAATGTCTTATTTATAGTTCTCATAAAATATTCATTTGTGTTTTTATTAGTTAAGCTAATCTTTTTATTTGTTTCAGAAAGGTGTGCCTCTAGATTTATGTTTATATTAGTTTTTATTTTATTATTCTTTACTTTAGCACTTATATTAGTTTTTGGGTTAGTTATATCAAAACTAATGTAGTTATCTTTATATTTAATAATAATATTAGTAGATTCATAGTTATTATTTATAGTATTAAATGCTATACTTTGATTTTGATTCATATTTTTATTAATTTTATTTTTTTTAATAGTAGTAATTCCATTTATTACAGTTTTACTAGAATTTGTTTTATCATTTTTAAGTATTACAGTAGGAAGTGTAGGATCAATTCCTTTTTTTAATTCATAACTTAAAAATTCTTCAAGGGTTATTTTATTTATTAAACCAGTTTTTTTAGTACTATCAGATAGTACTTTTTTTAAATCCTCAGCTGGAAATCCTTTTTCTTGTTCATTTTTAGGATTAAGTATTTCATTTGCTTTTTTTTCTTTAGATATTAATACATAGCATGATGATTTAATACTAGATTCTCTGATAAAGTAATCAAAGATATTATCTAATTTATATTTTATAGCATCGCTTCCTAATACACACATTTCTAAGTGTCCAAAATAAATGTTTTTTGGATTCTTAATGAAAAAATTATTAATAGCACTTGATAATGTTTTGTCTTCTGCTTCATAAACTAAAGTATCATTCTCCATACCTTTTTCACTTGTTTTAGTATCCATTACTTGGGCAGTTAATTTGAAATTTTTAGTATTATTATCATAATCTACTCCGATAGAGGTGGCAATAGCAAGGTCATTTAGTTCTATATAATTACAACCTGTAAGTAGTATAGGTATTAAAATTAATAATAACTTTTTCATAATTATTTACTCCTTTTATAATTATTATTAGTGAGAATTGGCATTCTTAAATTGTCATTTTTTCTATTTCTTTTTATTATTCCATTAAAAAGGAAATGCTTATTCAGTGGGATTAAAGGATATAGATATGGTTTTCCAAATGGATTTAAAGAGGTAAGTTTTACTGTTAAAAGAATACCTGCAAAAAAAATTCCTACTATTCCAAGAGTTGTCGCAAAAAGCATAAAAAATATTCGCCAAAATCTTATGGCGTTTACTATTCCAATATCAGAAAACATAAGTGATGCAATAGCTGAAAGTGAAATTATAATTACCATTATCGGAGATACTATTCCAGCAGATACAGCAGCATCTCCTAAAACTATTGCTCCAAGAATAGAAATTGCACTTCCAGAAAGATGTGGCATTCTTATGTCACTTTCTCTTAGTATCTCAAAAACAAAGATTAAACCTAAGGCTTCAATAATGGCTGGAAAAGGAACTCCTTCACGTTGTGCTGCAAAATTTATTAATAAAGTAACTGGTATTGTCTCATGATTAAATGTAGTTATTGCTATATAAAAAGCAGGCAAGAGTATTGCTAAAAAAAATGCCATATATCTTATAATTCTAGTAAATGAAACATTATAACTATTTTGATAGTTATCCTCAGCTGAATGAAAAAAATCGCTAAAAAAAGAAGGAATTATTAAAAAATAAGGCGAGTTTTCAACACCAATTATAATTTTACCTTCGAGTAGTGCACTTGAAGCTCTATCTGGTCTTTCAGTTGTCATGATAGTTGGAAAATTAGTTTTTTCTTTCTCTATAAAATCTCTTAGATTAGTACTATCAAATATACTATCAGTATCTATATTTTTAAGTTTTTCAATTATACTATCTTTTAGTTTTTTTTCTACAATATTATTCATATATAATACCGATATTTGCGTTTTAGATTCACGACCTAGTGTGAGTTCTTCTAAGGTTAAGTTATTAGTTTTAATTCTTTTTCTAATAAGTCCTAGATTATTTTCATAGTTTTCAGTAAATGAATCTTTAGGTCCACTTATAGATTGCTCTGTTAAAGGTTCAGTAACACCCCGAGATAAATCTTTTCTTGTTTCTATTCCAAAAGGCTTTTCATTTTCAAAAATAACTATAGTAAAACCAGCACCTATTTTAGAGTACATATCATTTTTATCTTTGATATCTACTAAGACATTTTCAGGAATAATATTTTCAAAGTGATTATAAACGTTATCACGAGTTACTTTAGTTTTAATGTTTACAAGTTTTTTTAATATAAAATCATTTATGCTAGTACTGCTACTAGTAGAGGGACTAAATACTAAAAGCAACTCTTTATCTTTTATTTTTACTTTTCTAAAAATAATATCAGGAGAGTTATTATAATCTTTTTTTATTTCCTTTATTTTATCCTCAAGCATAGAAATCACCTTTATATTAGTTTTAACGTTTTTACTATTTTATATTCCATATTTTCTTTTAGTTTAACTTTAATTCATGATATAATTAAATAGGTGGTAAAATGTTCGAGGGATTAAATGAAAAACAAAAAGAAGCTATAATGCATAAAGATGGACCATTACTAATACTCGCAGGAGCAGGTTCAGGTAAAACTAAAGTTCTTACAACAAGAATTGCAAGTTTAATACAAAACGAAGGAATTGATCCAAAAAGTATTTTGGCAATTACTTTCACTAATAAAGCAGCAGGTGAAATGAAAGAAAGGCTTGCCAAATTAATTGGACCTAATAATGTTTTAGCTTGTACTTTTCATGCTCTAGGAGTCAGAATTTTAAGAGAAAATTATGATGCTCTTGGATACAATAAAAATTTTGTTATTATGGATAGTGATGATTCTTTAACATTAGTAAAAAAAATAATGAAGGATTTAGGATATGATTCAAAAAGAGTTAGTCCTTATATGATTAGAAATAAAATATCAAGTAATAAAAATGAGCTTGTGTCACCAGAAGAATATAAAAAATTTGTTTTTAGTGAAGAAGAAGATATAGTTTATAAAGTATATAGAAAATATGAAGAAATGTTAAAAAATAATAATTCAGTAGATTTTGATGATTTATTACTTTTACCAATAAAGCTATTTAAAAACAATTCCGATGTCTTAGATTATTACAATGAAAAATATAAATATATTTTAATAGATGAATATCAAGATACTAATGAGGCCCAATATATTCTTACTAAATATTTAAGCGGAAAATATCGTAATTTATGTGTAGTGGGTGACAACGATCAAAGTATATATGCGTTTAGAAATGCAAATTATAAGAATATATTAAACTTTGAAAATGATTATAAGGATGCTAAAGTTATATTATTGGAACAAAATTATAGATCAACTAAAACAATACTTGATGCTGCTAATAGTGTAATAAAAAATAATAAATTACGTAAAGATAAGAATTTATGGAGTGAAAATGATAAGGGAGATAAAATAAAACTATATAAAGCTTATGATGAAACAGATGAAGTTTTTTATATTATTCGTAAAATAAAAGAACTCTTAAGTAGTGGAGTAGCTTATAAAGATATAGCAATACTTTATAGAACTAATGCTCAATCACGTGTTTTTGAAAGTGAAATGTTAAAACAAAATATTCCTTTTAGAATAGTAGGTAGTTTTTACTTTTATCAAAGAAAAGAAATAAAAGATCTTCTTGCATACCTTAGACTTATATATAATACAAGTGATGATTTAAGTTTAATGAGATGTATTAATACACCTAAAAGAGGAATAGGCCCTAAGACAATAAGTGAGATAGAAAAAAATGCTAGCTTTTATAATACAAGTATGTTTGATGCTATAAAGGATGGTAAAGAAAAAGCGTTTAAAGATATAATATTAGAGTTGAAAGAAGATTTAAATAACTTATCTCTTACAGAGTTTATAGAAAAAGTACTTGTAAAAACAGGTATGAAAAAAGCTTTAGAGGATGAAAAAAGCCTAGAAGCTGATATTAGACTTGAAAATTTAGAGGAATTTAAGTCAGTTACTCGTAGTTTTGAAGAAGAACATGGTATAATATCACTAGAGGAATTTCTTCTTGAAATAAGTTTAGTTTCAGATATTGAAGATTACAAAGATGATCCAAATAGAGTAACACTTATGACTGTACACTCTGTTAAAGGATTGGAGTATGATAATGTCTTCATAACTGGACTTGAAGAAGGAATATTTCCACACCGCAATAGTTATTCTAAAGAAGATTTGGAAGAAGAAAGAAGGCTTATGTATGTTGCAATAACCAGGGCAAGAAAAAAATTATGGCTTACAATGGCTAAGAAAAGAATGATATATGGAGTAGAATCTGCTTCAGTAATAAGTAGATTTATTAATGAAATAGATAAAGATTTATTGGATTATGAAAATAAAGATGAGATAAAAATAATCAAAAAAGAAAAGAAAATATATGATAAAGATCAAGTATATCATTATGGCGATAAAATAATTCATGATACATATGGAGAAGGGGTAGTAATAGAAGTTACAAATACAATACTTACTATTGCATTTAAAAAAGAAATAGGCATTAAAAAAATGCTTAAAAATCATAAAAGTATAAGGAGAGTTGATTAATATGAATAAAACATTAGTAGTTCTAGCAGCAGGAATGGGATCAAGATTTGGAGGCCTAAAACAAATAGAACCAGTAGGACCAAATGGAGAGTTTATTATAGATTATTCAATCTATGATGCAATTCGTTCTGGTTTTGATAAGGTTGTTTTCATAATTAAAGAAGAAAACTATGAAGTATTTAAAGAAACTATTGGTAAAAGAATAGAAAATAAAATAAAAGTTGAATATGCATTTCAAAAGCTTGAAGATATTCCGGATGGTTATGATTTAAAGGAAAGAGTAAAACCTTTAGGTACTGCCCATGCATTATATAGTGCAAGAGATTTAATTAATGAAAATTTTGCAGTTATAAATTCAGATGATTTCTATGGTTACGATGCGATTAAAAAAGCTGGAAAATTTTTAGATAATAATTTAGTTAGTGATAAGGAACATTATGCTTTAATAGGATATAATGTAATAAATACAATAACTGAAAATGGATCTGTAAAAAGAGGAGTATGCAATATAGATAATAATACTTTAGTATCTTTAGATGAATCTAAAATAGAAAAAACAGAAAGAGGTTTAAAAGCAACTTCACTTGTGACAGATAAAGAAACATATATTAGTGATGATACAATAGTATCTATGAATCTTTTAGGTTTCCCTAAAGAATTTATGAATCACATAGTTGATGAATTTCCTTCTTTCCTTGAAGAAAACAAAGAAAACTTGGAAACAGTAGAATACTTAATGCCTGAAGTATTATCTCATCAAATAAAAAGTAATAAAGCTGATGTAGAAGTAATTGAAACTTCAAGTAAATGGTATGGAATGACTTATAAAGAAGATAAAGAGGAAGTAGAAAATGCTATTAAGAATATGATAGATGAAGGATTATATCCAAGTAAATTATGGAGTTAAAATTTTAACTCTTTTTCTTTATATTTTTAAAAATAAATGTTATACTCAAATAGAGGTGTTTTAAGTGAAGGACATAAATATGGTTAAAAGAGATTTGATGGAGATACAAAAAAGTTTTAATCCAGAAAAATCTACTTATAAAGTTTTTGATGAACTTATAAAACATAATTACACATCTGAAGAAATGATTAATGTTTTATCTAAAATTCGTGGTGTACATAAATATCCTGATTATTTAAAAGCACAATTTCTAGATGTAATAAATTCTCTTAATTTTATAAAAGAACAAGACGAAAGAGAAAAACAAAAAAAACTAAAAGAGATGGAACTATTAAAGCAACAACAAAAGACTAAAGAACTAAAAGATATAATAGATAACTTAGAAAAAGGTGTTGAGGAAAAGAAAAAAGAGAAAACCGAAGATTTATCTACAGTTCCTGAAGAAATAAAAAAGGAAGAAACAAAACCAGTAGATATAGTTCAACCTGTAGTAGATAATAACATTAATAATGAAATGAAAAATGAACCTATCAAAGAAACAAAAGAAGAAAATATAGTAACTCCTATGGAAAAGAATAAAGAAGAAAAAATAGAAAATCAAGAACAAGAAACTTATAATGAAATAGCAGAAGAAATAGGTGAACCAATCGAAGATGATGGAAGGCTTATGTTTATTGCCCTTACACTTTTAGTAATTATATCTCTAGTATTAATTGGACTATTTGTACTTCTTTACTAAAAGGGGGATAATATGAATATTATAGATGGAAATTTAATAAAAGAAGAAATAGAAAAAGATTTAAAAAATAAAATTGCTAACATAAATGAAAAATTAAAACTAGTCATATTTAAAGTAGGGGAAGATCCAGCAAGTACTATTTATGTAAATAATAAGAAAAAATTATGTGAAAAACTTGGAATAGATTTTATACTAAAAAAATATGATGAAGTATCAACTAATGAATTAGTAAAAGAAATAGAAACTTGTAATTTAGATAAAAGTGTAACAGGAATATTAGTACAACTTCCTCTTCCAAGTAATATAGATGAAAAGAAAGTAATCAATAGTATTGATCCTAATAAAGATGTAGATGGTCTTACTAATATTAATATGGGTAAACTTATGAATAATGAAAAATCTATAGTACCATGTACAGCACTTGGAATAATTAAAATGTTAGAATTAAAAAATATAAATCTTGAAGGATTAAATGTAGTAATAATTGGAAGAAGTAAACTAGTAGGGCTTCCTTTAATACCATTATTTTTACAAAAAAATGCAACTGTTACTAGCTGTAATTCAAAAACAAAAAATTTAAAAGATATAGCTAAAAGAGCAGATGTACTAGTAGTAGCAATAGGTAAGAAGCATTTTATAGATGATGAATATATAAATAGTAATCAAGTAATAATAGATGTAGGAATAAATAGAGAAAATGGTAAAATATATGGTGATGTAGACTTTGACAAAGTAAAAAATCAAGTAAGATACATAACACCAGTACCAGGAGGAGTAGGAAAACTTACTTTAATATCCTTAATTAATAATATAATAGAAGCATATTATTTACAAAATTAAATTAATACTTGAAATATTCTATATTATATTTTATAATTAAAAAGAGCTAGAAAAAAGCTTTTTTGGAGTGGTACTCAAGAGGCTGAAGAGGCGCCCCTGCTAAGGGTGTAGGTCGGGTAACTGGCGCGAGGGTTCAAATCCCTCCCACTC
>CAJONL010000015.1 GCA_905235875.1 uncultured Bacilli bacterium | reverse complement strand
AATTTCATCATAATTACCTACACCATTTAATAAATTTAAGTAATAACTACAAGAAGCATAAAAATCTGATATAGTTAGACGTTTAATATCAATAGTTTGATCATTACCAATAACAGCCATTTTTTCTTTAGTTCCAGGCTTATAAATATGAATAATTTGCACTTTATTATAAGTATCCAAATCTTCATTTATAGTAACTTCTTTTACACCATATCCATCATTTAAAATAGGTTTAAGTTCTTCTAAAACATCTTTAGTAAGTACTGTACCCTTTGCTATTTTAACTTCTCCATCTACTTTAATATCTTCAGCAAGAGTTTGACCTAAAAGTCTATCTATAACATTAAGTTTTAAATTAAATTTATATCTACCTACTTTAGCTAAATCATATCTAAATTCATCAAAGAATCTAGTAATAATTTGGTTCTTAGAACTATCTAAAGTTGCAGGTTCTCCAGGTCTTAATTTTTCATAAATTTCAATTAATGCTTCATCTGTATTTCTAGTAGAATCTTTACTAATAGTATTTTCTATAAAATCATTTTTACCAAATAATTTTTCAATGTCTTCATCACTAGAAAGACCAAATGCACGAAGCATAGTAGTTAAAGGAACTTTTCTAGTTCTATCAATTCTTACATACAAAATATCCTTAGCATCTGTTTCAAATTCAAGCCAAGTTCCACGTGTTGGAATTATTTGAGATGTAATTAAAAGTCTACCATTCTTATCTATTTCTTTATTGAAATATACAGAAGGACTTCTTACTAATTGTGATACAATTACACGTTCTGCACCATTAATTACAAATGTACCACTATCAGTCATCAAAGGCATATCTCCTAAGAATATTTCTTGTTCTTTAACTTCACCTGTTTCATTATTAAAAAGTCTTACTAAAACTTTTAAAGGCGCAGCAAAAGTAGCATACCTTTCTTTACATTCTTTAATAGAATATCTAGGTTCATCGAAATGATAGTCCCCAAATTCTAAAGATAAAGTACCAGCAAAGTTTTCCACTGGAAATAAGTCTGCGAATACTTCTTCAATACCTTTTTCTATGAACCAGTTATAAGACTTCTTTTGTACTTCAAGTAAGTCTGTTAATTCGTAAGAATTCCTAATCCTAGAAAAATTTCTTCGTTTGCGGTGATCACCACATTTTATTAGTTTATACGCCACTAATTTCACCCCTACTTTCAAATTTTCAAAAATCATCGTCAACAAAATAGACAAATAACCAACTTATATTATTACCACAAAAGTATCCACTTGTCAATCAAATTTGCATTTTATTACAAAAAAACCTTTATCTTTTTTCAATACTTCAATTGAAGCTTCTTTATTAAGCAAAGACATAACAGTTTTAGCTCCTTGATTTTTATTAATAACAAAGTATAAACACCCATTATCATTTAAATATTTTTTAGAATTAAACAAAATATCATATACAACTTTTTTTCCTGCTCTAATAGGTGGATTAGTAATAATATAATCATACTTTTTACTTATATTATCATAAACATTACTGTAAAAAACAGAGGCCCTTATATTATTTAATTTCATATTCATTTCAGCTAAGTGAATACCTCTACGATTAACATCAATCATGTTGACATTTAAATCACTAAAAAAAGAAGAAAGTATAATTCCTATAACGCCATAACCACATCCAACATCAAGCATACTTCCTGAAAGATTTTCTTCAATGAGAGCTTCAATTAAAAGTCTTGAACCATAATCTAGTTTTCTTTTAGAAAAAACTCCATTATCTGTATAAAAACTAAATGTCTTATCTTTCACAACTATCTTATGTATTTTAAGGTTACTTTGAATATTATCATTTGTAAAATAGTGACTCATACTTATCTCCCCTTTATAGCACAAAAAGCCCATCATACGATAGGCTTTAAATTTTATTATGCGATTTCTACTTCAGCTCCAGCTTCTTCAAGCTTAGCTTTAAGTTCATTAGCTTCATCCATTGAAACGTTTTCTTTAATATTTCCACCATTATCAGCAATAGCTTTAGCTTCTTTTAATCCAAGACCAGTTACATCTCTAATTATTTTAATAACATTGATCTTAGCAGCTCCAGCATTTTTAAGTACAACTGTACCACTTGTTGGTGCAGCATCTGCTTCTCCTGCAGCTGGTGCAGCAGCTACAGCTACAGCTGATGGATCAACACCAAATTCCTCCTTCATTGCATCTACTAATTCTTTTACTTCTAATAGTGTCATTTCTTTAAGTGAGCTAATAAATTCATCTTTTGTTATTTTTGCCATAATTTTCTTTCCTCCTTATATTTTTATTTTAAAATTTTTCTTCTAACATTTCCTAACTCATCTGGAGTTGGAAACGGATTATAATCAAGTTTAAGTCCATAACAGCCAGCGCAAATCTTATACCAGCCATTTCTCTTAACCTCTTTTACCTTTTTAGGATTATTATATATCCTTTTTTTACAATTCATAATTATTACCTATTCACTTTTTTGTTCTGTATAAAGATTTAAAGCAATTGATAAATCTTTTACAATACCTATCATACCACCAGCAAGCATTGTATAAAGTCCTTCACGTGATGGTATACTTGCAAATTCTTTTAGTTTTTCTTCATCACAGATGTTACCTTCAACATATCCTGCTTTTAAAAGTAATTCTTTGTTTTTCTTAGCTGTATCGCTAAGTACTTTTACTGCTGCTATATCATCTTTAGAAAAAGCAATAGCTGTAGGCCCTGTAAGAGTTTCACCAAAGTCTAAATTTAAATCTTTAAAAGCAAGTCTTAATAAAGTATTTTTATATACTTTATAATATGAATCATTTTCTTTAAGTTTTATTCTTAAATCTTTAATCTCTTTATCAGTAAGACCACGATAGTTAAATATTACTAAAGACTTAGAATCATTAAAGTTATCTTTAATTTCAGAAACAATTTTTTGTTTTTCTTCTAAAGCTTTAACACTTGGCATACAATTCCTCCTTTACATTTTTTTATATAAAGTGCAAAAGATAAGGAGAGTCCAAGAACTCTCCTTTATACTTAAGAATAAGTCCTCGGTAGGAATTACTAACAACCTACTGTCTTTGGCACTTGATATCAGTATTATATACTATTTAATATTAATTGTCAAAATTATTTTGATCTATTTTAACTGCTGGAGACATTGTAGAACAAATACTTATAGATTTAACATAAGTACCCTTAGCAGTTGTAGGTTTTGCTCTTAGTATTGCTCCAACAAAAGCATCTAAGTTTTCAATTAAATCTGCTTCACTAAATGATACCTTACCAATAATACCATGAATATTACCGAAACTATCAGTACGATAAAGTGTTTTTCCACCCTTAGCATCTTTAACTGCAGCTTCTACATTTGTAGTAACTGTTCCAGTTTTAGGGTTTGGCATTAATCCTTTAGGACCAAGTACTTTACCAAGTTTACCTAAAAGCGGCATCATTTCAGGAGTAGCAATAATAGTATCAAATTCAAACCAATTTTCTTTAGAGATTTTATCAATCATATCATTATCTCCAACATAATCGGCACCAGCCTCTTTAGCAGCCTTAGCATTATCACCTTTTGCAATAACTAAAACTCTAACATTTTTACCAGTACCTTTAGGTAGTACTATTGCTCCTCTTAATTGTTGATCAGCTTTTTTAACATCAAGGTTTAAATTCATAGCAACTTCAACAGTAGAATCAAATTTAGTATTAGATATTTCTTTAATTAATTTTACTGCTTCTTCTTTACTATAGATTTTTCCCTTTTCAATTTTAGAAGCTTCATTCTTATAATTTTTTCCTCTAAATTTCATTTTTATTCCTCCTTATGTGGTTATGCGGCACTTACCTCCCACATAGGTATTACCTATGTAAAAAATAATTATTTATTATTTTATATTTATTCTCTATTATTTAATTTCAATTCCCATGTTCTTAGCAGTACCTTCAACTATTCTTTCAGCTTCTTCAACAGAATAAGCATTAAGATCAGGAAGTTTTGTTTCTGCTATTTCTCTTAGTTGTTCTTTTGTAATAGATCCAACTATTTCACTAGCTCCTTTACTAGAGCCTTTCTTAACTTTAGCAGCTTTCTTAATTAAAAATGCTGCTGGTGGAGTCTTAATTACAAAATCAAATGAACGATCTTCATAGATAGAAATTTCTACAGGTAGAACATTACCCATTTTATCTCTTGTAGCATCATTATATTTTGTACAAAACTCACTTAAGTTAATTCCTGCAGGTCCAAGTACTGTACCAACTGGTGGAGCTGGTGTAGCTTTTCCCGCTTCTATTTGTAGTTTTATTACTTTTACAACTTCTTTATTCACGAAAAACACCTCCATATATTTTTATAACTTTTCGCGAGTGGTAATAACAGCCGCTATGCTTCCCACTAAATTTATACATATATTTGAAAGTCAAATATTTGTAAACGTATTAAATAATAACACTTTTTTCTCTAAATAGCAAGTACTTAAGCCTTTTCAATTTGAGAAAGTTCAACTTCAACATCAGTTTCTTGTCCAAATAAGTCAAGAAGTACAATAAGTTTACTATTTTCCTTATCAATTTCAGCAATTTTACCTTCCATGTTAGCAAATGGACCAGATGTAATCTTAATAGTATCTCCAACATTAATATCAGAACTTACTTCAAGTCTTGACATACCCATACTATTTAAAATCTTATCAACTTCATAAGGTTGAAGAGGCGTAGGTTTTGCTCCCTTACCAGATGAACCAATAAATCCTGTAACTCCTGGTGTATTACGAACAACAAACCACGCTTCATCTGTCATAACCATTTCTACTAATACATAACCTGGAAAAAGTTTTTTAACCTTTTCTTTTGTTACACCATCTTTTTCTTCAACTTCTGTTCTTTCAGGAACTATAACTCTATAAATATAATCTTCCATATTCATAGAATTTGCTCTCATTAAAAGTTTTTCTTGAACCTTTTTTTCATGTCCAGAATAAGTATTAACTACATACCACTTTTTATCCATTATCTTAACTCCTTAATAAATGTAAATAGTAAATAAATTAGTGAAAAATAAACAGAACATAATATTATAGTAGCAAACGTTGCAATTGAATATTTAACCATATAAGGTTTATCAGGCCAAGCAGTTATTTTAAGTTCATTTAATGCCTGTTTAAAAAACCCATTCTTCTTTTCTTTTTTTATCTTTGTCTTATCCTTTTCTTTTTTCATAACCCACCTCTAAATTATATGATTTTTTCCAAAATAAAAACACTTCCGTGTCTGTACTCATAAACTAACACAAAAATGCTTCATTGTCAATAAAAGTAAACAAAATTGTTAATAAAAATTAAAAGTTCACAAAAATGTGAACTTTAATAATCAAATATTATATTACTTATCAAGTGTAGTAACTATAGTATCATATATATCTAAACCATCAATACCACTTGCAAATATTGAACAAATAAGAATTATACCAATAATCCAAACAAGAAAAATTCCTAAAAATACATATGATTCTTTTTCTTTTTCAAAAGATACCATATCTCTATATATAAATATATAATTTATAAATGAAAAGATTAATGCTAAAATACTTAAAAGTAAGAAAAATTTAATAAATAATCCAGCAAATATAAATATTGATGATATGAAGTTAACAATAATTACTGAACTTAATGTAGATGCATATAAATTTAACGAATTATCAAAATCAAATTTACTCTTAGAAAATATATTACAAGCAATGTATGAAATAAATATAGGTAGAAATGCCATTATAAATGATACAATTGTCCAGATAATAAATACTTTAAAATATGGAATATCATAAAAGTCAGAAGCACTACCTAATCCACCAACTTGAACATGAAATGCAGCAAAAGTAAGTGCAGTAATTAATAATCCCATAGTAACAGCAATTATAGCTAATAAAATAAAACTATTTTTATAATCACCATTCTTACAAAAATCTTTACAAAATTCATATGGTTTTTTATAAACACCAAATATAATATCAAAAATACTCTTACTTTTATTTACAATAACTTCTTTATCAATAATAGCTGCAGCATCATCTATCTTAGATTTAATAACTTCTTTCTTTATTATTGATTCTTCAACCTTTTTAGCATTTGACTTCTTTGTTTCCACTTTTTTAGAAGCTGTCTTTACTTCCTCCTTTGTATCAGTTACTTTCTTAGGCTCTGCCTTGGCTGTAGTTTTTTTTGCAGTCACCTTTTTAGTTGTTGCTTTAGTAGTTTTAGCAGCTGGTTTTTTTACCTCTGCCTTCTTCACAGTTGTTTTTTTCTCAGCTGCCTTTGAAGTTTTCTTAGGCTCTGCTTTAACTGTTGTTGTTTTAGTTGTAGTTGTTTTTTTAGCTGCTGGTTTTTTTGCTACAGTTTTTTTAGCTGCTGGTTTTGTTTCACTTTTTGCAGTTTTTCTAGTTGTTTTTTTCTTTTCTTCTTTTTTTTCTTCCACAGTATCACTCCTCTATTCTTTTAATCTATAGATAGTATATCAAATATATTTTTAAAAAACAAGAAAAAAGGAAGTGATACTTCCTTAATTTTTAAATACATTATATTCTTTTATTACCATGAAAGAGGAATTGAAACTAAATTCATTGGATCAAATGATGTTCCATATCCTTTTCCATACATTGCTTGAAAATGTAAGTGTGGCCCAGTCGATACACCTGTAGAACCAACCTCTCCTAATTTTTGTCCTCGTTTTATATATGTGTGTGCAGATACAGAAATGCTACTCAAATGTCCATATAACGTAGTACAATTACATGACTTATGATAAATCATTACTGCATTACCAAATCCACCAAGCCAACCAGTATGGACAACTTCACCAGAATTAGATGCAACAACAGGTGTACCGCTATTAGCAGCAATATCTATACCATCATGGTAACTGGCCACCCCAAATATTGGGTGTATTCTTCCTCCATAATACGAAGTAATATAACCATATGAAAGCGGCAATTGAAATCCTTTGGCACTAATTTTACCAGAATAAGTATAACTAGAACTTGAACTACTGCTAGATTCTTTAGGCTTAGAACAAACATCTACATCTTCATTATCAGAACATCCCATATCCTTATAATATTTAATCTGCTTGTTTAGTACTGCTATTTCTTCATCAACTGATAATGAGTTTTCATTAATTTTTCTTTTTTCACTACCTAATTTATTAATTTGTTCAGATAAATCTTTATTAAGCTTATTAAGTTCTTGTTGTTCTTGTTCAAGTTTTTTAATCTCTTCTTCATTCTTCTTAACTAACTCTTTCATTTCAGAAACTAAATTATCATTCGCTTCAGTAAGCTGCTCTGCTACAGAAAATCTATATATTAAATCTTCAAAACTATCAGCACCAAATATAAACTTTAGATAAAAATTATCATTTTCAGAAGCTTGATAAAAAACTAATATGTCTTTTATTTCTTCTTTTTTTTCCTTAATTTCTTTATCAAGTTGTTCTATTTCTTTTCTAGTATTTTCTTGATCTTTTTTAGCAGCCTCTATTTTATTAGTAGTCTCAGTAATTTTTGCTTTATTATTATCAATTTTATTTTGAACATCAGCACTCTTTTTATTATCTTCTGCTTTTTCTTTTTGAAGAGCGGCTACTTTACTATTATAATCTGCTATAGTTTCAGCATTAACACTTACTCCCATAAATATTAAAAGAAAAAGTACAAATACGAATGTAAAAGTAACTTTTTTTATCATACCTTAATGTACCTCCTGACAGCATTACTACTTCCTATCATACCTACAACCATACCAATTAAAAGTACAATTAGTGAGGTATTAAGTACAAATGGCATTGGTTTGACCAGCTTTATAACTGAAGAAAATAATATTCCATCAAATGATTTATAAAGTGCTGTATAACCAAATACAATTGTAAGTATAGGTATAATAGAACCAATAATTCCAAGTATTATTCCTTCAATTACAAAAGGAAGTTTAATTCTACTATTACTTGCACCAACAAGCCTCATTATTCCAATTTCTCTTTTTCTTGAAAAAATTGTAAGTTTAATAGTGTTTACAATTAAGAATACTGTAACTACTATAAGAGCACCTGCCGCAATAAATGTGGCTTTTTCAATTGCCGAAAAAACTCCAACTAATTTTTCAACAAGTCCTTCTCCATATTGAACAGAGTCTACACCTTTTAAACTTTCAATATCTTTAGCAGTATTTTTTATTTTATTAACATCAGCAACCTTTATTGTATACGTATCCTTTAATGGATTGCTTTTTTCATCCCATTCTGCAAGAATAGAACTATATGTATCGTTTTCCTTAGCCATTTCATCCTTTACTTTTTTCTTAGATTTATAATCAAACGTTTCAACATTCATATTCTTTTTTAAGCTAAGTTCAAATTGTTCTCTTTGTTCTGAAGAAACATCTGATTTTAAGAAAGCAACTATTGTAACATCATTTTCAATTTGAGTAGTAAAATTCTTAATGTTGCTTGATACTAGAAGTGCAGCTGCAATTATGATTAAAGTAATTGTTATACATGTAATAGAAGCAAGTGATAAACTAAAATTTCTTACTACACTTTTTAGTGCATCTCTTAAACTTCTATATAAAGTTCTAAAACTTTTCATTTACAAAACACCCCTTTGCTATATCTTTTACAAGTCTACCTTCTTTTAAGACCAATACTCTTTTTTGCATCTTTTTTACAATTTCTAAATCATGAGTAACCATAAGAATGGTAGTATCTAATTCCTTATTAATCTTTTCCAAGATTTGCATTATTTCCATACTTATTTGTGGATCCAAATTACCAGTAGGTTCATCACAAATTAAAAGTTTTGGTTTATTAACAATAGCACGAGCTATGGCAACACGTTGTTGTTCACCACCAGAAAGCTTATCAGGATATTCTTTAGCTTTGTGCTTAAGTCCTACTTTATCAAGCACATCAATAACTCTTTTTCTAATTACCTTACTTTCAACTCCCGTTGCTTCTAGAGCAAATGCAACATTTTCATAAACAGTAAGCTTAGGTAAAAGTTTATAGTCTTGGAACACTACTCCAATTAATCTTCTTAATTTATAAACTCTAGAATTTCTAAGTCTTGAAACATTTACTCCACCTATAACTATTTCACCACGTGTTGGTTTCTCTTCACGATAAAGCATTTTAATTAAAGTACTTTTTCCAGAACCAGAGCCACCTATTATAAAAGTGAATTCACCTTTACTAATGGATAGATTAAGATCATATATCGCTCCAACTCCGTTAGGATAGGTCTTATAAACATTCTTAATACTTATAATTTCCATTAAAACACCTCACTTTATACTTATCTTTAGTCTATAAATAATTATAACAAAGAAAAAAGAAAAAAGAAAGCACTCTAATTCATTTCTTTTTATTTAACACTTTCTTTTTTAAAATATAATCTTGTCTTTCAGCTTCATATGTATCAGTTACAAATATAAAAGCATTTTTATCAACTGACTTAACGTATTCCTTTAAAGTTATAAAATCAGAATTTGGTATAACACTCATTATAAGTTTACTTTTACCATTTTTATAAGCTCCAAAAGTATCATAGATAGTAGTATCATGACAAAGTTTTTCATTAATAAAATTTTCTATTTTTTCATAATTAGAACTTATTATTTTAAAAGTTTTATTACTACTACTACCAAGAAGTACCTTTTCACTTACTTCTCTTGATATAATTAAAAATATGATTGCATAAAGAAAATTTAATATTCCAAATACATATGCTCCAACCAAAACTATTATAAAATTAATAATAGTATTTACTAGAGTAACTGAATACTTAAAATACTTATTAATTATTTTAGCAATAACTGAAAGTCCACCTAAGTTAAACCCTAATTTAAAAATTATTCCTTGGAAAAAACCATATAATATTGCACTTATAAATACTAAAGTTAAAATATTTTCGTTATGAAATATAATATGAAAATAATTAAAAGAGAATAATTTAACAAACATTGGATAAATGATTATCACAAACATAGTTGAAATAGAATTTTTAGAATCTAAAAATATGCAAGATAAAAGAAACATTAAAGATGATATAAAAAATATCACTAAATAAGGTTCTATAGAAAAAATTTTTAAAGCTAAAATACCAAGACCACCTGTACCTCCCGATACAAGATTTATTGGTACTAAAAAAGTATTGTATAGAAATGCAAGAACTAAAAGGCACAATATAAGTTTTAAATATAGAACTATATTTTTCATTATTCTCCTCCTAGGACTTCATAAGCATCAATTACTGTAAAAAATGCCTCATTATCAATTTCATTTATACCTTCTTTAAGTTTATAATACTCTCTAGTAGGAATCACCGTAAATAAAACATAAACTTTCTTTTTTGTAAAACCTCCTGTTGCTGAAAACACTGTTATAGTGTGACCTAAAGTATTTATTACATAATCACTTATTTCCTTTTTCTTTTTTGTTACTATATAAAATGCTTTCTTATCTGATATTCCGAGAAGCACTTTATCTACTAAGTATGTAATTAAAAATAAAATAATTGCAGCATATAAAAGATTAGTTATTCCAAATACAAATGAACCAATAACCGCAATAAATCCTTCTACTATAAGCATAGCAGTTCCTGTAGTTATTTTAAAATACTTAGCAATAATACTAGTTATTAGATCAGTGCCTCCTGAAATAAAGCCTCCCTTCATAACAAATCCCAGTCCTATACCATACAAAACACCACCAAATATTGATATTAAAAGATAATCGTCATTTGGAATAACTACGTAATCATTAATAGTTGTAGTAAGTTCTACAAATAAACTATAAAAAGCAGCACCAATAATTCCTTTAAAAGTTAGTTCCTTTCCAAGAAGAAATAAACTAAAAAAGGATAAAAATAACGACGTGCCAAAAATAAATACTGCAGGAATAATATTAAAATATTCGTTAAGAATGATACTTAGTCCACTTAGACCTCCAAAAACTATATTATTAGGAAGTAAAAATAAATTATAAGAAATTGCACAAATTAGCATTCCAATAATTACATTTATATAATTCTTAAATTTTACCTTTTTATAATTTTTTATGATTTCCATATATTATCTCCTTAAATATGCCTCAATAAACATATCTATATCACCATCTAATACTTTTGAAACATTACTAGTTTCTACTAAAGTTCTATGATCCTTTACCATTGAATATGGATGCATAACATAACTTCTTATTTGAGAACCAAAATCAATTCCAGCAAGATTTCCTTTTATTTCTACCATCTTCTTTTCTTGTTCTTCTAAACTAAGCATTTTTAGTTTT
>CAJONL010000014.1 GCA_905235875.1 uncultured Bacilli bacterium | reverse complement strand
ATTAAAAGGTAATTAAATTATTGCTATGAACAAGTTGTAAGCAAAAATTAATTAAGCTTAAGAGCAAGAAAAAAACTTGCTCTTTTTTTGTCACAGGTAAATTTTTATATTGACATATAAAATAATATACTATACAATATTATTGTATTAATTAAATAATACAACGAGGTGAAATATGGAATTTACATTTGATAATAATATTCCAATCTATATTCAATTGTTGGAATATTTAAAAATCTATCTTATTTCTGGAGTATTTAAATGTGGAGAGAAATTGCCATCAGTTAGAGAATTTTCAACGACATTTAAAGTTAATCCAAATACTATGCAAAAAGCATTAGCAGAACTTGAAAGTATGAAACTAATATATACCGAAAGAACTAATGGTAAGTATGTTACTAACGATAAGGAACTAATAGAAAAACTAAAAGATGAATATGCTATTACACTTGCCAAAAGCTATTTTCATGGAATGAAAAGAATTGGTTTAGGAAAAGCTGATTCAATAAAATATTTAGAGGAGATAGAAGATTAATATGAAATTATTAGAAATTAATAACTTATCAAAGTCTTATGATGATAAAGTAGTTCTTAAGGATATAAATTTAAGTGTAACAAATGGTAAAATAATTGGTTTGTTAGGTAAAAATGGTGCCGGTAAAACCACATTAATTAAATTAATAAATGACCTGCTTACCCCAACAACGGGAGAAATACTAATTAATGGTAAAAAAGTAGGGGTGGAATCTAAAAAAGTAATATCTTACTTGCCAGAAAGAACTTATTTAAATAAACAAATGAAAGTATCTGAAGTAATTGATTATTTCAATGATTTTTATGAAAATTTTGATTCTGATAAAGCTAAAAAATTACTTAAAGATTTAGATTTAGATGTTAATCAGAAATTATCTAAAATGAGTAAAGGTATGCAAGAAAAAGTACAATTAGTTTTAGTTATGTCAAGAAATGCTGACTTGTATATTTTAGATGAACCTTTAGGTGGGGTAGATCCTGCCACAAGAGATTATATTTTAGATACTATATTATCTAATTTTAATGAATCTGCTAGTGTTATTATTTCAACTCATTTAATATCCGATATAGAAAGAATTTTAGATGAAGTAATATTTATTGATAAAGGTAAAGTGATTTTACAAAGTGATGCTGATAAACTTAGAAATAAAGAAAAATCATCAATTGATGAAATCTTTAGGAGGATGTTTAAATGTTAAATAAATTACTAAAATATGATTTAAAATATATGATTAAAAATATGAGCATATTTTATATATTAGCTATCTTCTTTTCATTAACTACTAGAATTCTATTTTCTTTAAAAGAAACTGTAATTATAAACATAATTGGTCAAATTAGTGTAGGTTGTATGTTTGCCATGTTAGTCAATATTTTAATAAATACGATGATGCGAAGTTGGGTAAGATTTAGAGATTCAATATATAAAGATGAAGCATATTTAACACATACATTACCAGTTACTAAAAACGATATATATAATTCTAAGTTTATAGAAACTTTAATATTCTTTATATTTGGATTCATGATAATAATTTTTTGCTTATTTATAGCATACTATACTAAAGATAGATGGTTATTATTAAAAAGCTATATCGATACTATAACAATAGGCTTAGACTTTAATACACTACTGTTTGTTATAAGTATGTTAAGTGTTATTTCCTTAGAAATATTTAATGCTATACAGTGCGGTTTTTTAGGAATAATATTAGGATATAAAAAGAACAATAATAAAATTGCCTTTTCAGTATTATTTGGATTTATTGCTTATATATTATCTCAAAGCTTTGTCTTATTATTAGTATTTATCGTAGGCTTATTTAATCCTAGTATTATGAATCTATTTAAAAGTAATATACTACTTGATACTAGTTCATTCAAACTATTAATTATATTAGCTATAATTCTATATTTATTAATAATCTTTTTAATGAGCATAATATGTAAAAAAGAATTTAGTAAAGGAGTAAATATTGAATAACTAATACTTCTAATCTAATTTTTGATAGATAGTGAGTAAAAAATCAAATAATCAATTATTATTGTCAAGTTAATTTTACAATCAGGGACTATTTTAGTTCCTTTTTATTATTTTTTGAAAAATATATTGCATTTTTATTATTTATATGTGATAATTTAATTGAAAAATAAATAAGTCATATATGCTTGATAATTTGGCTCAAGCGTTTCTACCTGTTCACCATAATGAATAGACTATGACTACTAGAAGTACTTTTTTGCATACATAGTCTTACCAAATAAGTGTAAGATTTTTTATTTTTCAGGAAGGTAAAGGTGTCTATGAAAGACAAAAAAAAGAAAATCAGTAAATTAGATTCATTCTTTGAGATTAGTAAAAGAAAAACTAATCATAAAACTGAAATCTTTGCTGGTTTGACAACATTTCTTGCTATGGCTTACATCCTTATTGTAAATCCCAATAATATTCTTTGGGGTGGTACATCAGATCCTCGCTTTGCTAGCGTCTTTATTGCTACCGCCCTTGGAGCTT
>CAJONL010000013.1 GCA_905235875.1 uncultured Bacilli bacterium | reverse complement strand
TCTAGTAATAGTTCTTTCTGATCTCTCTAAATAAGGAATAACTACCTCGTAATTACCAATTTGATTATATATTATTAAATGATCAATGTTTCCATCATCTGATGCTAAAACTTTAACATATTCTTTATAATCTTTTAATAATTTGACATTACCTTGACTATCCATTGAGATTTCTATCTCATCATTTATTTTATTATATCCGTATTTTGATGACTCTTGAGTTATTATATATTCACCAATAGGAAGATAAATACTTTTGTCTATATCATCCATATTAACGTTTCCATAAACATTGCCATTTCTATCTTTAATAACAAATTTTGAATCTTTTAATTTTTTATTTGTTCCAAATTCTTCATTACTAATTTTTAAATCTAAAGGTATAGCATAAAGTGACAATGCCGCTCTTTTTTGATAAGATCCTTTAATAAATATTCTTTTATTAACATTAAAAGTTTCTTTACCTGTGTTTAGATATTCTTCGAGTAATTTTATATCACTTTTTGTTATAGTACAATTTCCATCATTACACTTACCATCTCCATTAATGTCTGAAGCAACAAAGTATTTTATTTTTTCAGTGTCATTTTCTGGTTTAACAGAGCCATTATACACTGCTTTAATTAAAGTTAAATCCTGAATATCAATTACATTATCACTATTTATATCGCCAAGTTTAACATAGTCTCTTTCTATGTAAGGTTCTTTTGATTTAGTACCTCCTTTTATTTCACCCTGATTTATCCATTTTAATGCATCTAAATTCTCATTAAAATTAAATTTAATATTACTAATTAGTGTTGTATCTGTATTATTATACTCATAAAAACCTGTTTTAAATAATTTAGAAGTTTCAACTTCTTTTAAGATATACGTCCCATAAGGAACGTTGTACCACTCAACCACACCATTCTCATCTGTAGTTTTATTTTCAAAAAACCTTCCATGACTATCCATTGCTATAGTTTGATTGTCTGAATTATAAAGAATGAATTTAACATTTTTAATGGGATTTTTAGTGTAACTATCACGAAGTAAAAAGGCTGCTACTGGAGACTTTGTATCTTCCTGTTTAGGAGGTACTTGTTTTTCTACTTTTTTTACTTCTTCAACTATTTGGTTTGATAAAGTACCAAGATCAATTAGCTCTTCGTCCCCTATTTTTATAGTAGTTTTAGAAGTTGCTTTATTACCTGAAGAACCTGCTTTGACATGGGCTTGGTAAACCAAAGTCTCTTCTGTATCTGGTTCAAGCTTTCTTGTCCATACAAGTTTAGTTGTACCATTCTTATTACTAGTTATAACAGGTTCACCAAGTGTACTTGAATTTTTTACATACTCTAAACTTTTACTTAAAACTTCTGTAATTGTTATAATTTTCTTTTCCCTATAAACATTAGCATATTTTATATTATATTTTATATTATCGTTTTCTGTAACATCATCAGATAAATATCCTGACTTTGTAGTTGAATCATAGTTTTTGCTTGGAACTGAATTTTTTAGAATATCTAAGTTATTATACTTTGTACCATTAGAAGAACTAGTAGAAGTATTATTAGATACAATAACATTATTAGTACTATTTACTTTTGCTTTATATGTAAAGCTACCTACACTATTTTTTATAGCATCAATAGTCCAAGTTAAAACTATATTTCCATTTTTAGTCTTTTCAACTTTTGGTTCGCCAAGTGTACTTGATTTTTTTACATACTCTAGTCCCTTACTTAACACTGATTTTACAGTAATAGTTCTAGCATTATCTATATCATCATTTGTATATAAAACTTTATAAGTTATTTCGTCACCTTTTTTTACAGCTTTCCCAAGAACGCCATTAGATTGTTCACCATATTCTAATGATGCTCCTGAGTAAAGATTAGTATTCCAAATAGCACCAGATGTATCAGTTACAGAATCATTACCAGAATCAAAAGTATACACTCTAGATATTGAAGATCCTTCAAATGTCTCAGTAAATGAACTTTCCGGATTATGTATTCCATCTTTATTTGTTTTTTCATTACTATAAACGTAACTTGCACCATTTACATTAGTTATATCAAGTTTAGAATTACTACGTGTATAGATTTTTTTAGTATTATTTAAAAGATGAACACCTTCCATATAATCTATATCGTTATAAGAAATACGTCCCTTTAATTCTATAGGATTACTACATTTAGTAACATAACCATTATCTTGTATTTGACCACAAAATTCATATCTTACTTTAACCCACGAAAGATTTCCAACATGAATTCCAAATCGATCGAAAAAACTCGGATTAAATAAAGTAAGCATTGGCCAATGTGAATCTGTGTTATTCTTCACTTCATAATCGTCAATTGATATTCTTAATGATACATTTTTCCCTTTATAACTTCCAATATTTTCGCAAAAAATAGAAAATTCATTTTCTTCATCATTACGTATATGGGCATTTTTCATTGGAGATAGAAATCCATATTCATCAGAAGTAGAAAATCCATCTCTTGCAACTCCTACCCAATTATTTGTTACAGGTAAATTTGTTATTGGATCCTTTGGTAAGGTTTCTCCACCACGAACATTACACGTATTTTTAGTTGAATCAAATGCAACCTTGAAACTATATTCATCAGGAATATAGTTATCAATTGATACATTTTTACTTTTAGTAATACTTTTACCACTTGTTCTTGACATGTTAACATATTCATTAGTTGTTGCAACATTTGCCATAGCAAATGAAGTGCTTGTAACTTTAAACAAAATACTTACAATTATAAATATAAAAATAAATAGGAAGATAATTACTTTCTTTTTAATTTTTTTCTTTTTAAATTTCATCAAAGTAACACCTCCTTATTATATAGCCTATTATATATATTAAATTATACTAGCTTTCAAAAAATTTGTAAATAATTATTTTTTATAGTATAATTAATAAGACTTAGTCTTTTAAAAAATTAAGAAAGGAGAAATATATAATGTTTAAACCAAATAAGACTTATGTCTTTGCGCTTGGAGGTTTAGGCGAAGTAGGAAAAAATATGTATGTTGTTATGCATAATGATGAAATAGTAATCATTGATGCAGGTGTTATTTTCCCTGAGGAAGAACTAAGAGGTATTGATTACGTATTACCTGATTTTGATTTTTTAAAGAAAAATGAAAAAAAAATCAAGACATTAGTCATTACTCATGGACATGAAGACCATATTGGAGCAATACCATTCTTACTTCAAAATGTAAATATTCCTACTATATTTGCCCCAAACCAAGCTTATGCGCTTATTAAGAAAAAGCTGCAAGATAGAAATATTAATTATAAAGGACTAAAATCCTATAAGACTACTGATAAGCTAAAATATAAATACTTTGAAATATCTTTTTTCAGAACTACTCACTCAGTTCCAGATTCACATGGTATTTATGTTAAAACCCCGAATGGTAATATTGTTGAAACTGGAGATTTTAAATTTGACTTAACACCAATTGGACCAGTTACAGATTTTGAAAGAATTAGTGATATAGAAAAAGAGGGTGTTACCCTACTTATGAGTGAAAGTACCAATGTACTAGATGAAGGTTTTTCAATGTCTGAATCTAAAGTGGATGAAGCTCTAAATGAAGTTTTTTCTAAGCATCAAGATTCTAGGCTTATTATTGCTACTTTTGCTTCAAATATTTACAGACTTAAACATATTATTGAAACGTCTAAAAAATATAAAAGAAAAGTATGTATCTTTGGTCGCAGTATGGAAAACAATGTTCAAATATCCATAGAAGGTGGATATATAGATGCTAAAGGAATAATAATAACTCCAGATGTAGCTAATAAAATGAAACCTGAAGAAGTAGTACTTTTATGTACAGGTACTCAAGGAGAACCATTAGCAGCACTTTCTCGTATTGCTGATGGAACTCATAAACATATTAAGCTTACTCCAAAAGATATTGTTATTTTCTCTTCTTCTGCTATTCCTGGTAATGCCATCGCTATCGCTAGAACTATTAATAAGCTTTATCTTAAAGGAGTTAAAGTCTATACTAGTAGAACTGATAGGGAAATACATGCTTCAGGACATGCTATGCAAGACGAATTAAAACTTATGATTAGGCTTACTAAACCTAAATATTTAATGCCTATTCATGGTGAATATAGAATGCTTAAAAAACATGCCTACCTTGGAGAAATATGCGACATAAAAAAAGAAAATATCTTTGTCTTAGACAACGGAGATGTTCTAGAGATGGATAAGGGAAGTATTAAACATATAGGTAGTTTTGAAGTTACTGAAACATTTGTTGATGGTAATAGAATTGGTGACATAAGTGGTGCTGTTTTAAATGATAGAAAAATAATGTCTAATGAAGGAATACTTGTTGTAATTGTTAACTTAAATATGGAAACTAGAAAACTTCTTATAAAACCAATGATAACTACTAGAGGGTTCATTCTAATAAATGAAAATGAAGAGTTGATTAATAAAATTGAGAATCTAGCTGAAAAAGTATTAACTAAAAATCTTGAAAACAAGAATGTTACTTATCCCGAATTAAAAAGTAGTTTATCTAAAGAAATTAGTGCTTTTATTAAAAATGAAACAGGTAGAAAACCTATTGTATTACCTATAATGTTAAATATAAAAAAATAGTCAGTAATGACTATTTTTCATTTACATATTTTTTTAGAGCACTTTTAGCAGCTTCTTGTTCTGCCTCTTTTTTGCTATGACCAATCCCAGTACCATAAACTATATCATCAATTTTTACATTTATAACAAAAGATCTATCATGAGCAGGTCCTTCTTCTTTTACAAGTTCATAAACTAAATTTTTTTGAACATCTTGAACAGTTTCCTGAAGCTCAGACTTATAATCACTAAAAAATCTAATATTTTTATCTTCTATATATGGAACTATTATTTTAAGAGCTACCTCTTTTGCTTTTTTAAAACCTAAATCTAAATATATAGCTGCTATTAAAGCTTCAAAAGTATCTGCAAGAATTGCTTTTTTGTGAAGCCCACCACTTAAAAGTTCTCCATTCCCTAGTTTTAAATAATTGCTAAATCCTAAATCATTTGCATATTCATATAGCGCATTTTCACAAACATAACTTGCCCTAATTTTAGTCATTTCGCCTTCTGTATAATTCTTATTAGTATATAAATAGTCTGATACTGCTAAGTCCACTATGGCATCTCCTAAAAATTCTAATCTTTCATAAGAATATGACAAATCATTTTCATATGCATAAGATGTATGAATAAATGCCTTTTCATAATTTGATATATTCTTTGGTTTAATTCCAAGAATGTCAAAAAGTTTTTCCATAAAAATCACCTTTATTAAATATATCATATTTTAAAAAAAATTAGTACTAACAATTGATAAAAATATAATTTAATAGTAAAATAGTTATTGGTGAAATAATTTGAAAAGATTACTGATATTTTTAATAAACATTTATCAAAAAACTCCATTTTACATTCATAATTACTGTCGTTTTATACCAACATGTTCTAATTATTCAAAAGAGGCAATTGAAAAATATGGAGCTTTTAAAGGTAGCTGGTTAATGATAAAAAGAATTATGAAATGTCACCCATTTGGGAAGTTCGGTTATGATCCAGTGCCAGATTTAAGGAGGAAAAAATGAAAAAAATTATATATATATGCTTTTTAATTTTAATAACTATTTCATTATCAGGATGTTTAAAAAATGATAAAATGGATGATATAAATATCATAACTACTATATATCCTATTAAGTATGTAACAGAAAGATTGTATGGATCTAATAGTACTATAGATAGCATTTATCCCAAAAGCGCAAATGCAAGTTTATATAAAGTTACTGATAAAAAGTTAAAAGATTATAGTAAATATGATTTGTTTGTTTATAACGGTACATCAAAAGAAAGAGATTATGCCACTAAAATGTTAAATTATAATAAGAATTTAAAAATAATCGATGCATCTTTTGGGTTAGATAATAATTCTAATTCTGATATATGGTTTAACCCTACTAATATATTAATGATTGGTCAAAATATTAAAAGTGAATTGGAAAGTTATATGACTAATAATTATATGAAACAAGAATTAAATGATAAATATGAACTTCTAAAAGTAGATATTACTGAACTCGAGACTGAACTTAAAAAAACTGCTGATAACTCTGTTAATAATAAAATAGTAGTTACAGATGAATCATTTAATTTCTTAAAAAAGTATGGTTTTAAAGTAATAAATTTAACAAAAGATGGTAAAGAAAAACAATCTAATATTGAGAAGGCAATTTCATTATTTGAAGACAAGAGTATTGAATATGTATTTACACTTGAAGGTGATAATTCTAATAAAGAATTATTAGATAACTTAAAAGAAAACTATAATATAAAAGTTGAAACTTTAAGATCACTTGAAACTTTAACAGAACAAGATGAAAATAATAATGATGATTATTTATCACTAATGCATGTGAATATAGATAAAATTAAAAAAGAAACATATAAGTAATAAAAAACAGTTTTGGTTTTCAAAACTGCTTTTTTTATTTGTAAAATTATTTATAGAAATTTATTTTTTTAGAAGCATTATACATATTATCAATTCCAATAGCTCCATTATTATAATAATTATTCATTATTTCAGTACATATTTTTATTCTCTCTTTGTCAATTGTCTTATTAATATTCTAGTACTAATTGGCATTTTTTAAGTACTATATTCTACACAATTAAAGATTACTTTTCATACATTAAAATTATTTGCCAAATTAATTGTTTTCACAATATAATCAGTATCTTGGAACAGTGATTGTCAAAAAGTAAGTCGAATGAAATTGAAAATAAAAAAATATCCTATAAAAATAAGATAATTAAAAGAACTTGTTATGTTTTTGGATTCCTTTCAAAAGCTTATCAGCAACATTATCTACTTTTTGCTGAGTAAAATTTTTCTCCTTAGACATAATCGTTGAAACTTCTTTTTTAAAAATTTTTGTCCATGATTCAGGCTCAAACTTGTCAGCATACCAATCAATATTTGGAAATATATTGAAAACATTTCCATTAAATTGTGCAACATCATAACCAAAAGAAGAAATCGTATAAATGTTATTTGCTATTGTGCTTTGTTCATAATCACCAGTACATAAATTTCGAATTTGAGGGTATTCCTTTCTAAAAGAAACAATAATTCCATTTGACTTTAAATTGGAATTTAATTCATCATATAATTCTGCATTATTTTTACATTCAAGATAACACTTTAAATAATATTCTATATTTTTTTATTTATTATATCATCTGTCTTTCTATGGACAGCATGTCTCAATCTTTAATTTATTTTTTTTAAATTTAAACATAATACTTCCATCCTCGTCTGTTCTATATATTTTTGAATTATTTATATTTTTTAATACTTCTTTATTTGGATGTCCATATCTATTATTCTTGCCTACTGGTATTGATTAGTTAGTACATATTAGTTTTTCTGAATCGTTGTAGTCTCGTATGATGACATAAATTATGAATACGAACAAAAATTAATTATTAATAAAAAAAGGAATTGCCTTCTTTGACAATTCCATATAACACTTTGTAATAATTATATTATTGTTTATAAAATACTTCTTCTACATCACAATATGATATTTTATTAACTATGTCTATTTTATATATTATTTCATTATTTCTAAATATAGTTATATTATCATTACTAATTTCTATCTTATCTGTTGACCAAGTATAATCTAATTCATAAAAAGAACTTGGCAAATGCTTTTTCATAGCATATCCTCTAAAATCAGCTCCAATCGTGATTATTTTGCTATAATTATCACCTATGGCATAAGCATAATCCTCTTCGTTAAATTCGTCACCTTCTGAGCATACCAGTATTAATTTACTATTATTGATATAATTCGTTTCTCTAAAATATGAGAAACAAAACATAAGTATTGGAAATAAAACTAAAAAAGGAAAAATCATTTTGTATTTAGAACTATTTTCTATAGTATTTAATTTTTTTATTTTTATAACCGATACTATAATTGAAATTATGAACAAAATGTCAGAAATAGCTACAATCCCATAAAAAAGAAGAAGTTCAAATCCAGCATCTATGTTTAAAGTATTTGGCAAAATTAATATGTCAACAATCGAATATAATATAAATATAATAGACAACATTATAATATATTTAGATGCTTTCCTATTTTTATTTTTGATAGAATATATTAAATTAAAGATACTAACTACAAGAATTAATAAGCATATAATATATATCATTTACTTTACTAACATAATTTATCACTACTTTCTTACAAAATTATTATATCATATTTTATCTATTCTTTTATTT
>CAJONL010000012.1 GCA_905235875.1 uncultured Bacilli bacterium | reverse complement strand
ATATCATATTTTAACAAATGATAAAATAGTATTTGCTAATATTATGAGAGAATTTATGAATAGAGACTTTCTTGATATTAGAGTTTCTACAGAAGAAGAAATAAAAGAATTTTTAAAAGGAAAAGATGTAGTATTTGGGAAACTTACTAGAGACTTTGGTGGTCATGGTATGGGAAGATACAAAGTAAAGGATATAAAAGATGTTAAAAAATTTAAAGAAGAGCTTTTAGAAAATAAACAGTATTTGCTCGAAGAAGCAATAATTCAAAAAAAAGAAATTGAAGAAATTAACCCATATGCAGTAAATACATTTAGAATTATAACATTATTTAATAAAGGAGAAGTTCATATATTAGGTAATTCATTTAGAATAGGACTTGATGAAAACTATGCAATTCAATGTAGAGATACCTATATGAGATTAAATGAAGATGGTACTCCAGCAAGTCCATTCGTAGATGATGATGGAATAATTCACAAAAAACATCCACTTACAGGATATGATTTTACTAAGATTAAAAAAATTCCAAATGTTAAAGAATGCTTTGAATTAGTTAAAAAAGCAGCACTTAAAATACCTAATGTTAGATATATTGGTTGGGATGTTGCTATAACAGAAAAAGGACCAGCTATAATTGAAGGAAATGAGTTTCCAAGCTATGGTCTAATTCAAAATTACATGCTAAATCCAGAAAATCCAGGACACTTAAAACAAATAAAGGATGTAATTGGGGAAGAATTTAATAACATCAAGATAAAATAAAAAATGAAAGAATAACTTTCATTTTTTTGTGTTTAAAAACTTTTCAAACTCGTCTAACCCATAATTTTTATTATAGTAATTAGAATGTTCATTTAAATGAGCTAAAGCAATCTTAGAAGTTATAATTAAATCATCATTAGTTACATTAGTTTTAGGATCAATAGTTCCGTGTTCAAGTTCAATATTTATCCCCCTTAAAAAGTCTTCACAACTAAACTTATCAAAAGTAATTCCTAAAGTCCTAGCTGCTAATAAAGCATCGTCTGTATTAAACATATAATCACCAATAAATTATATGCTTAGTATTTATAAATAGTATATAAATTAATTATACCTATTATTCAGGCTTTCTTTTGCTTAAAATTACATATGTTGCACCAATAACTAATATTGCACCTAAAGATAATGCTACAATTGACCCAGGTGATGCTGTATTAGGAGACATTTGCTTTTCAACAGTTTTGTTACTATCTTCATCATCATTATTACTACTTTCTGATTCATTACTAGAATTAGTATTTTCATTAGCTTTTACAGTTATCTCATATGTTTTTTTTGTGCCAGAATATTCAGCAGAAACAGTTACTTTACCTGGATTAACACCTGTTAGAATTCCATTGTTATCGATAGTAGCTATTTTAAGGTTATTTTCTTCTGCTTCAGTAGTATTTGCTTGATTTACACTCCAGTTAGTTTTATTAGTTACATCTTCTTCAGAAGGACTAGTACTATTATTTTCTGTAACCATATCATTGCTTATAGTATATTTAGCTTGAAGTTGGATTGTTTCTCCTACAAGTACTTCTGTTGGCCCAGATATATTAATATCTGTCATCACTGCATATATGTTTATAGGAAATAGGAATAAACATATATTAATAAAAATAATTTTAAATTTTCTAATCATTCTCTCACTCTCCCATTATATTTTTATAAAAAAATAATAACATCTAATATTAAAAAAATCAATATTATATCTTAAAAACATAAAAGACTATACTATACTTATATAATTAAAAAATATAGTATAGTGATATTAAATATTATAATGTTGTTAAAAAAGATAAATTATTTTTATTTGTAAAGTTTTATATCTATAACATTTTCTAAATCAACTATTGAATTTAATATATAAATTTTATTATATACTTTGTCTATTTTTTTTACTGTTCCTGTAGTCTCTACATAGTCAAAATTAAAGTAATATTTAATGGTAATAGTATCTCCTTTATGAATATTATTTATTTTTTTGTTCAAATTATTATAAATATCTTCAGATAATATTTTTTTATCTTTTTTAACTATATTTTCATAATTTATAGCTTCATAAAATCCTTTTAAGGCATCAAAAGGAAGAAACTGTTTAGCTCTAAAATCATTACTGTTCATTATGACCTCCTACTAGTTTATTTCTATATTTTTGAGTTCCTTTTTCTGTATAACTGATGGCCCTTAATATAGAGTTTTTTCCATACTTTTTCTTGATTTCATTTAAAGTACTTTCTATTCTATACTCTTTATTTTCTTTCTCAATAGTTCCGAAAATATCTAATTGCTCTACCCTTTTATCAGTAAGATTAAAAAAACATATACCAATCTTTCTAACAGGATAGTTCTTGTTTATTCTATAATCATATTCAAGTAATAACTTATCTTTTATCTTAGTAAAACTATTAGTATAATCTTTTAATGTTATTCTAATAGTTTGAGGTTTTATTATATCTTTAGAAAAACCAATATTAAAACCAATACACTTTGTATATAATCCTTTAGATACCAAGTTTAAAACTAAATTATCTATCATTTCAGTTAAAATAATTTTAGCATTTTCATAAGAATAGTCTTCAAATAATATTTGACTATTAGATATTGAGTTAGACTTAGGTTTATAGTTTTTAATATTTTTTATAGTACAAGGTTCTAGTCCCCAAGAATGGTCAATTAAAAGTTTAGCATTAATACCAAACTCTTTATAAAGTTTGTTTTCATCAAAGTGTGCTATGTCATACATATTTTTGATATGAAGCATATTAAGTCTAGACTGTATTCCCCTACCTATACCCCAAAAATCACTTAAAGGTTCATGTAACCATAATTTTTTCTTAAATAAATCTTCATTTAAATATCCAATATTACTTGGACTATGTTTAGATAATATATCAAGAGCTATTT
>CAJONL010000011.1 GCA_905235875.1 uncultured Bacilli bacterium | reverse complement strand
TATCCCACAAGTAGCAGTAAGACCAAGTTTATTATAAATATCATTTAGTATCATTTTAGCTATTTCACATGGATTTTTTTTATATAGTTTTAAATAATTAGTTATATCTAAAAATGCTTCATCAATAGAATATACATGTATATCTTCTTCTGATATATACTTTAAATAAATACCATATACTTTAGCAGAATATTCAATATATTTTTTCATTCGAGGTTTAGCTATTATTGGATGAATATATTTAGGTATCTCATAAACACGACATCTATTTTTTATTCCCCGTTTTTTCATCTTTGGAGTTATAGCAAGGCAAACAGATCCTTTTCCTCGTGATGGATCTGCTACTATTAAGTCAGTTTTAAAAGGATCAAGACCACGTAGTACGCATTCAACAGAAGCATAAAAAGTTTTCATATCAATACATAAATAATATTTCATTTCTATCACCAATTACCATTTTAATAGCGAACAATATTTTGTGTCAATAATAAAATTCTTAAAAATAAAAAGATTAATAAAAAATTAAAAAACAATAGACAAACATATAATTTATTGTTATAATAACATGCGAGTAAAGAAATTACTCCTTACTTCGAAAGAAGTCAAATGTCCAGAAGGAGGTGCAAATATGAATAAGTATGAAATTATGTTTGTAGTAAAACCAACTCTTGAAGAAGCATCAATTAAAAAAGTATTCGAAGATACTAAAGAAATGCTTAAAAAGAATGGTGCTAATATTCTTGAAGAAAAAGAAATGGGTCAAAGAGATTTAGCTTATGAAATTAAAAAACATAAGACTGGATACTATTTCTTACTTACAGTTGAAGCAAATGGTGATACTGTCAAAGAATTTAGTCGTACTTCAAACATTAGTGAAAATATAATTCGTTACTTAGTAACAAAATTAGAAAAATAAAATAAGAGGTAATTATGAATAAAGTATTTTTAATCGGAAGATTAACAAGAGATCCGGAATTAAGATATACTGGTAATAATACACCAGTAGCTACTTTTTCACTAGCAGTAAATAGAAATTTTACAAATCAAAGTGGAGAAAGAGAAGCAGATTTTATTAATATCGTTGTCTGGAGAAAACAAGCTGAAAATGTTAAAAATTACGTAGGACAAGGAAGTCAAGTTGCTATAGATGGACGTATTCAAACAAGAAGTTATGATGATCAAAATGGAAATAAAAGATATGTCACAGAAGTAGTAGCAGATAATGTTCAATTTTTAGACACTAAAGCACAAAGAGAACAAAGGGAATCTAATGGTAATTATGGTGGATTTAATAGTGCTTCACAAAATGAAGCATTTGCAGAACCTGCGAATAATAATAGCGATGTAAATCCTTATAATATTGATAGTAAGGCAAATGATATTCCTGATGATCCTTTTAAAGATTTTGGTGAAGAAATAAAAGTTGATGATAATGAATTACCGTTTTAAAGGAGGAAAATATGGCAGAGTTTTATAGAAAAAGAAAAAAAGTATGTTATATGTGTACTGGTAAAGAATTTAACTACAAAGATGTAGATATTTTAAAGAAATATATGAATGAAAGAGGAAAAATTTTACCTAGACGTGTAACTGGTGCTTGTGCAAAACATCAAAGATATATTGCTGGTGAAATTAAAAGAGCGCGTATAATTGGTCTATTACCATTTGTAAAATAAACATTTTATTGTTTATTTTTTTCTTGGAATAATAAATGACATTTATAGTATTTTTTGATATAATAAAAAAGTAACAAAAAAGGAGAAAAATTATAAAATGAAAGTACTTAAAAGAGAAGTTTTTAAAAGTATTTACAAGGCAAAAACTGTATTTTTAATGGCTCATTCGAATATTGATTTAGATGCTTATGCCTCAATGGTAGGCTTTTCATTAATAGCAAAAAAAATAAGGAAGCGTGTCTATATAATTATAGATGATAAAGAATTAGAAAAAGCAACTAAAGGTGCTATTGAATTAACCGGGAAATACGTTAATATTATATCAAGTGATAAAGTAAAAAAACTAAAAAATGATAAAAGTTTATTAGTAATACTAGATGTTAATAAACCTGTACTTACTACTAACAAAGAAATAGTAAATGGGTTTGATAAAATTATGATAATAGATCATCACAATATAACTAGTGAAACTTTAAAAATAGATAATCTTTTTGTTTATAAAAAAGCAACATCTACTTGTGAAATAGTGGCAGAATTAATATCTAAATTTAAAGTTAAAATTCCAAAAGATATTGCTACGATTATGCTCGGGGGAATCGCTCTAGATACTAATAACTTTACTTATAAGATGACTGAAAAATCATTTTACTACTGTTATTTTTTAGCTAGTAAAGGTGCAGATATTTCAAAAGCACAACTTTTATTAAAACAGGATTTAAATGAATATGTTAATAGATCAAAAATAATTGCTAATACCAAAATAGATGGAGAAATTGCAATAGCAACAGGTCAAAGAATGAAGACTTATACTTCTCAAGATTTAGCTAAAATAGCAGATACCCTACTTAGTTTTAAAGGTATTAAAAATGCATTTGCAATAGGAAAACTAGACAAAGATAAAACAGGAGTTTCGGCAAGGTCGTTAAATAAAGTAAATGCAGGAAAATTAATGGAAAAGCTTGGCGGTGGAGGAAACAATAATGAAGCTGCTGCAGTAATAGAGAATAAAACAGTAAAAGAGATTGAAAAAGAAATAATTAAAGCATTACAATAGAGGTGATTTTAAATGAAAGTAATCTTTATAAAAGATTTAAGAGGACAAGGAAAAAAAGGAGAAATAAAAGAAGTAAAGGATGGATATGCTAAAAACTATTTAATTAAAAATGGTTATGCTGTAAAAGAGACTAAAGAAAGTCTTAATATTTTAAACAAACAAAAAAGTGAAGCTAAAAAGCTTGATGAAAAAAATAGAGAAGAAGCTAAGCTTTTAAAAACAAAATTAGAAAAAGAAAAAATAAAATTTGTAGTAAAAACAGGAAAAGAAGATAAAGTGTTTGGAAGTATTTCTGTAAAACAAATAAAGGAAAAACTAGATGAAAAGTATAAAATAGATAAAAAACAAATAGTTATTGAAAATCCTATTTCATCTCTTGGATTTCATAATGTAACAATTGAATTATATAAGGATATAAAGGCAAATATTAAAATAGAAGTTATTAAGTAGGTGATGTAAGTGAAAAAAGAAATTCCTAATAATATTGATGCAGAACAATCAGTATTAGGAGCAATGATGCTATCTAAATATGCACTAGGTAAAGCAATAGAATCTCTAACAGAAAATAGCTTTTATTTAGAAAAACATAAAAAAATATTTAAAGCCCTTAAAAGTTTATCATCTAAAGATATTGCAATAGATATTACAATACTTACTAATGAATTAAAAGATATGAATGCCTTAGATGAAATTGGTGGGATAGATTATTTAACTGAAATACTAGAACTTACTCCAACTGCAGCAAATGTTGAATATTACATTGATATAGTTGAACAAAAAAGCATTTTAAGAAACTTAATAGATGTTTCAACAGATATAGCAACTCTAGGATACTCAAGTGAATACTCTATAAATGAAGTGTTAGATAAAGCAGAATCTAAAATGGTTTCTTTAATGAAAAACAGAAAATCATCTGAGTTTAAAGAAATACCAGAAGTATTAAAAAAATATAAATTAGAACTTGAAAAACTGTCTAAGTCTAAAGGAAAAATAAGTGGTCTTCCAACTGGATTTTATGACTTTGACAATTTAACAGATGGTTTTCATCCAAATGAACTAATTATTCTTGCGGCTCGCCCTGGTATGGGTAAAACTGCTTTTGCTTTAAATATTGCAACTAATGTTGCTTTAAAAACCAAAAAAACAGTATTAATATTTAACTTAGAAATGAGAGCAGAGCAATTAGTCAGTCGTATGATAGCATCAGTTGGACAACTAGATGGAAGAAAACTACAAAATGGATCATTAGAGACTAGCGATTGGCAAAGAGTAAACGAAGCAATGAGTACACTTTCTGACACTAATATTTATATAGATGATACAGCTGGTATAACAATTGGTGAAATAAAATCCAAATGTCGTAGAATTGCTTCAACTGATGAAAACCTTGGCTTAATAGTAATAGACTACTTAACATTAATTAGTTCAGCTCAAAGTTTTGGTGGCAACAGACAACAACAAGTATCAGAAATATCTAGGGCACTTAAAACTTTAGCCTTAGAGCTCGAAGTACCAATTTTAACACTAGCTCAGCTTTCAAGAACTCCAGAATTAAGGGAAAACAAAAGGCCAATTTTAAGTGATTTAAGAGAATCTGGTTCTATTGAACAAGATGCAGACGTTGTAACATTTATTTATAGTGATGACTATTATGCAGATCCAAATGCTAGAAATGATGTTATAGAAACAGAAATAATAGTAAGAAAAAATAGAAGTGGTAAAGTTGGAACTTCAAAATTATTATTTAAGAAAAATAACCAATCATTTATGAATTTTTCTAATAAAGAGGAGAAGGTGAACCAAGGTGAATAAAACATTTTATATTTTGTTAACAATTATTGCATTTTCACTAAGCATTATTTTTACAATGTACGAAAATAATGCTTATGCTTATCATGGTGCAGATAGTATTTACCGAGTATATTTAAAAGGAAAATCAATTGGTGCTATAAAAGATAAAGAAAAACTAGAAAAATATATAAATGAAAGGCAAGAAGCTTTAAAAATTAAATATAATGTAGATAATGTTTATATTCCAAATAGTTTAAGTATTCAAAGTGAAACTACATATAATACTAAAACAGAAAGTGTAAAGGAAATATACAACAAAATAAAAGAAGCAGAAGACTTTACTATTAATGGATATATAGTAACAATAACTGATAAAAAAGAAGTTCAAACTGGAGGAAAGAAAGCTGAAGAGATAAAAATAAAAGAAAAATTATACTTGCTTGATAAAAGTATTCTTCAGTCTTCAGTTAAAGATGTAGTAAAATCATTTGTCGATGAGGAAGAATATAATAATTATTTAAATCAGGCTGAAGAAGATTCTTCAAAAATAGGAAGTTATATAGAAAATGTTTACATAAAAGAACAAATTTCAATAAAAAAAGGAAGAATACCAGTAAATGAAAAAATATTTAGTACAGAACAGGAACTTGCACAATATTTACTATTTGGAACTAATGAAAAAAATAAAATATATAAAGTAAAGATGGGAGATACAGTTAAAAAGATTGCTTATGCTAATAAAATGTCATCTGAAGAATTTTTAATAGCAAATAAAGATGTAACTTCTGAAGATGCTCTATTATATCCAGGACAACAAGTAGTTATAAGTTATATTAATCCATTAATAACAGTAGTTGAAGATACTCACTCAGTTCAAAATGAAAGTATAAGATTTAAAACAATAGAAAAAGAAGACTCAAAAATGATGCCAGGACATTCTAAAGTAATTCAACAAGGTAAAAAAGGTAAAAGTAAAGTAACTAGAAAGATAGAGAAACAAAATGGTAAAATTACTCAAGCTCTTATTGTATCTAACGAAGTAATTGCAGAGCCAATAAATAAAATAATAAGAACAGGTGGAGATGTCGAATGGGCATGGCCAACTGTAAGCAATTATACAATAACCGAATATTATGGATATGGACTTCGTTCTTCAATTGGTGAAACTACAAGTAGGCTTCATGATGGTATAGATATTGCTGGTCTTGGATGCGGAACTCCAATATATGCAATAGGAAATGGTACAGTTATAATTGCAGGATGGTACTCAGGATATGGTAATGCTGTAAGAATTAAACATCCATCTGGACATACATCATTATATGGACATATGAATAGTGTATCAGTATCAGTTGGACAAACAGTTAAAAAAGGAGATCAAGTAGGAAGAATGGGTAATACTGGCTATTCATATGGATGTCATTTACATCTTCAAACAGAATACAATAATAGCTCAATAAATCCACTTTCACTTCTAAAATGATAATTACAAACTTAGGTAGCGGTTCAAAAGGAAATTCAACATTAATAGAGACAGGAAGTGTAAATATACTAATTGATGCTGGATTATCTTTTAAGAACCTAGAAAAAAGACTAGGTAGACCTTTTCCTGTAATAAATGTCCTAATTCTTACTCATACTCATAAAGATCATATTCAAAGTATAAATAAAATCATAACTAAATATAATCCATTATTTATAACTATAGAAAATGATAAAGAAAGTAAACTTAGTATATATAACAATATTTGTTATGACAAAAGAATAATAGTTAATAACATTGAAATAGAAACTATAAAATTATCTCATGACGTACCATGTATAGGCTTGATTATAAAAGAAAAAGAAAAAGATAAAGAGTTAGTCTATATAACAGATACGGGATATATAAAAGAAAAAACATTAGAAAAAATCAAAAATAAAGATATGTATATTATAGAAAGTAACTACGATGAAGAAATGCTTTCTAAGGGTCCCTACCCTTTTTATCTAAAGCAAAGAATCAGAAGTCCCAGAGGACATTTATCTAATGATGATACTTTAAGATATTTAAAACATCTAATTGGACCTAAAACTAAATACATAAGTTTAGCACATTTAAGTGAAGAAAATAATAATCCAGAACTTGTAATTTCCAACATGAAAAAACTAAAAACAGAAGTAAATAATAATATTAAAGAAATAAAGATATATTCACAAGAAGAAAAGAATATTACTAATTTATAAGGAGATTTATGATAAAAATTATATGTATAGGAAAACTAAAAGAAAGATATCTGAAAGATGCTATAGATGATTATAAAAAAAGAATATCTAAATATACTAAATTTGAAATACTAGAACTTACAGATGAGAAAGATACAAACAATCCTTTAAAAAAAGAAAAAGAAAGTATATTAAAGCATCTAAAAGAAAAAGATAATATAGTTATTTTAGATATAAATGGAGTAAAGAAAACAAGTGAAGAATTTTCTTCTTTTATTAATAAAGAGTTAAATCAAAATAGTAATATTACTTTCATAATAGGTTCCTCAAATGGATTAGATAATGAAATAAAAAATCTTTCAAATAAAAAAATATCTTTTTCTTCACTTACATTTCCACATGGTCTTTTTAGATTAATACTTTTAGAACAAATATATAGATCATTTAAAATAATAAATAACGAAACATATCATAAATAGGATTATTCCTATTTTTTTTGCGTAAAATTTATTGGTGATATAATGGCTATTATAAATAAAATACTATGGATAATAGCAATTTCTTTTATAATTGTAAATAGTGTTTATTTCTCAATAAAATTAAAATTTCCCCAACTTAAATTTAATAAATTATTAAAAAGTATAAAGTTTCAAAAAAGCAAGAATGAAATAACTCCAAGTGATACTTTAATTATGACTTTATCTTCTAAAATAGGTGTAGGGTCACTAGCGGGAACAGCACTATGTATTTATTATGGAGGGCCAGGAGCAGTTTTTTGGATGTTTTTAAGTTCATTTTTATTATCTATATTAAACTATTTAGAAAATGCTCTTTCAATTATATACAAAGATCAGAAAAAAAATAAAAGTGGTCCTCCTTATTATATAAAAAAAGGATTAAATAAAAAGAAACTCGCTTATATCTATGCACTACTTGTAATAATTGCTTATATATTTTTGTTTTTATCAATTCAAACTAATACAATAGTAGTCTTAACTAATGAAATGATAAGTATTAATAAAGTTTTAATTTCTGCATTTATAACACTATTATCGGGCCTAATAATTTTAAAAGGAATAAAAAAAATATCTAATATATGCAATAAACTATTCCCAATTATGATGTTTATATTTCTGATTTCAGGAATAATAATTATGTGTAAATCATTTGACACTATACCAATTGTTATAAAAAGTATAATAAATAATATTACTAATGTTAAATCTATTCATGGTGGAGTAATATATTTAATCATAATATCATTCCAAAGAAGTATTTTTGCAACTGAGTCAGGAGTTGGAACAAGTGCAATTATATCTGGTAGTTCTAGTAGTAATAACTATAAACTTCAAGCTAGTCTTGGATTATTTACTACTTATTTTATAAACTTTGTAATTATTGGTATAACCTCCCTTGTAATACTTACTTCTGGTATTAGTGATATGAAAATAACCAATGGAATAGAATTAACTAAAAGTGCTTATCTATATCATCTTGGAATACCAGGTGAAATTATTCTATATATTATTCTAGTCTTATTTTCTTTTTCTACTATTATAACTATTTACTATTATGGAGAAAGTAGTTTAAAATTCATTACTACTAAAAAGCAATTTATAAATATACTTAAAATAATAACAATAATAAGCATTTTTACAGGTGGTATAATAAATGGAATAACTATTTGGGAGTACATAGATATCTTTTTGGCTATTCTTACTATTATTAACATGTATGCTATATATAAATTAAGAAATATAATAGTATCAAAATTAGAATAAAAGTGTTAAAATATTTTTATAAAGGAGAATTATATAAATATATGATAACAAAAAAATGGGATGAAATATTAAAAGATGAGTATAGTAAAGATTATTTTATAAATATGTTAAAATACTTACAAGTAGAATATAAAAAAAAAGAAATATTTCCACCAAAAAAAGATGTATTTAGAGCAATGAGATTGACAGACTATGATGATATTAAAGTTGTCATAATTGGTCAAGATCCATATCATGGAACAGGTGAAGCTGAAGGATTATCATTTTCTGTAAGAGATGGAATAAGAAAGCCACCGTCACTTAAAAATATTTTTAAGGAATTAAAAGACGATTTAGGTTATAATGAACCAAAAAGTGGTTCTCTTATTCCTTGGGCAAAAGAAGGAGTTTTACTTTTAAATGCAATATTAACGGTTGAAAAGGATAAACCACTATCCCATCAAAAACTTGACTGGCAACTTTTTACAGATGAGGTAATAAGAAAAATAAATGAAAGAGAAAAACCTGTTGTATTTATTTTATGGGGTAATTTTGCCAAGAGCAAAAAAAGATTAATTACTAATAAAAATCATTATATTATTGAATCTACTCACCCTTCCCCATTCTCAGCAAGATATGGTTTCTTTGGAAGTAGACCTTTTTCCAAAACAAATAAGTTTCTAATAAGCAAAAAAATTAGTCCAGTAAATTTTAAACTAGACTAATTTTTTATAATTTAAATATTTCATATTCTTCAAGTTTTCTAATTTTAAATGATTTATATTCCTCAAATTTAAATAATTTATATATTTTGTTAAAATACTTTTTATAAAATACTTCATTATAATTTAAAACATTAGCATTATAATAGTCTTTTAAACCATCCAAGCTTTCTTCATTAATATTTAAATTTTTCAGTTCTTCTTCAAATTTCTTTAACTTGGTCTTATTTCCTTTTAAATTTTTATTTATCTTAAAACCTATATCAAATAATGATTTTTCCCTTTCTACTAATGATAAATCTTCAGTATAAGTAAAATATTTATTTAATTTTTCGTCATTAAGTTTTTCTAAAATATCTAGTACTATTTTGTATTTATTAGTAAGTGCCTCACTAATCTTTTTCTCACATAAATCAAGAGATTCTTTTATATCTTTTAACTTATTAATTTTAAAAAAGATATAAACTGAAATAATAAATATAATAAATAATAAAGTTAAAACTAGATATAACATATAATCACCTATTCTTCATTTATGTATTATATCATAAAACTATAAAAGCATAAATAATAATAAAGCAAAAAAATTATTTTTTTCTTGTAAGAATTTTTTTTGTAGCTTTTTCTTCTCCATTTTTTATACAATCCATAAAATATTTAGTTCTTGTTGCATTAAATTGTAAAATATCTGGAAAATCACTAGAAATGATTATTCTATTGTTATTTTCAAACTCAGTAACATTAGGATAATCAACATGAATAAATTTTTTTGTTTCAAGATTAATATATGTATTATATTTATCTAAAGAATTATCTTCATCAACTCTACTACATTGACGTTCTTCTCCATCAGAAAATACTTTAAAGGTGCCTAAATAAAAATATAAATCAGAGTTTTCTGATGTTAATCCCAACTCTTCATAATTATTTAATAAGTTTATTAATATATCATAATCATTTTTTATATGTCTTTCTAATATTTTAATATTTCTTTCTTCTTCTATGTATGATTTAACAACAGGACTATTTAATAGTATGTCTCTCCTATTCTTCAAAGCTTTAAGGCTATTTTTTTTAATGTCATTTTTTTCCTTTTCCTCTAAAAAACTATTTTTTAAATCTTCAAGTAATTTTTTATTCATTTTCTCATCCTCCATTTTTAATTATAACAATAAATCATAAAAAAAGAAATAAATTATAAAACTTTATAATCGATTTCTTCATCAAATACAATATAATCTAAGTAAATCGTTAAAAGTAAATACCATTTTCCAGTTTTAGGATCGCTCACTACTATATGATCTCTTGCGGCCTGCTCTACAACCCCAGTCATAATTCTATCACGCCATTCATTTGAATCTGTATACGTCATGTAAAAACTTGCAATTTTTCCTTTATTTTGCCTTAGTATATTTTCTATATAAGATTCTTCCTGTGGAAGTACATCTCCCTTTTTAGTAATTTTATCAGTTTTTAAACTATTAGCATAATCTTTAAAGTTATCATTAGGAACTACATTACTTAAATTTGGATTAAAATAATCATTATTCATAAATATCCCCTTTCTCTAAAGTATATTAAAACATAGCAAAAATATACAAATATAAAATAGTCAAAAATAATAAATTATAATTAGTATTAAAAATAATCTTGAAACTTTGTAATATTCATTATAATATAAATAAAGAAAGAAGTGATTAATTTGAAAATATCTATTGGAGTATCTTTAAGACATGTTCATTTAACTGAGGAAGATTACTATTTATTATTTGATGAAGATATAAAAGAAAAAGTACCTATCAATCAGCCAGGGCAATTTAGTGCAGAACAAAAGGTAACTATAGAAAAAGATAATAGAAAAATAGAAAATGTTCGAGTAATTGGTCCGTTTAGACCATATACACAAGTTGAAATATCAAGAACAGATGCTTATTTTTTAAAAATGCAACCACCTGTTAGAGAGTCAGGTAACCTAGAGGGTGCAGAAGAAATAACTATAAGTACAGAAAAAGGAAAAATAACAAGAAAAGCCTGCATTTTAGCAGACCGTCATATTCATATTACTCCAGAGGAAAGAAAAAGATATAAACTTTACAAAGATGTTTATAAAGTAAAAGTATCTGGTGAAAAAGGTGGAATTTTTGATAATGTATTTATAAGAGAAGCTTCAAATTCATTTTTTGAAATGCATATAGATAGTGATGATGCAAATAGTTTTGATTTAAAACAAAATGATGAAGTAGAAATTATAGATTAATTTCTATTTTTTTTATCCCTGTAATTTTCTATTTTCTGTAATACCTCATCAGTAGGATTATGATACTCATCATAAGTAATACCTATTTCATAAAGATCATAATCATTTAAAAGTCCTAAGTCACTAATTAAATAATTTAAGTATTCTTCTTTATTTTTATTCTCCATTTAATGCCTCCATATTATTTATATTATTATCAATACTTGGCTCTGTTCCTTTTAAGTAATAAACAACTTTTTTATGTGTATCATTTTTATCTGGAATTTTGCCCGTAACGGGATTTATTAGAACCCCTACTACATCATTTGGCTTTTTTAACCAAGAGTAATTATTAACTTTGTAAAAATTTTCCATAACTTCAATCCAGGAATCTTTGTTTTTTTGAACAATATTAGTATTTATTTTTTTATTATTATCATAGCCTTCCCAAGATGCAAAAACTAAGTCACCAGTATATCCTATCACCCAAGCATCTGTATCAGTACTACCACTTTTAACAGCATATTTATGAGTAGCTTTTGGAGCAAAGCTTATACAAGTAGGATAAGTATAATCAATTAAATTCACATCATAAGTGCCTGTTAAAAGCTCGCTCAGTACATAACTTACATCATTTTTTAAAATTTGCTCTCCCTCACTCTTGTTTTTATATTCATATAAAATAGAACCATTTTTATCAACAACTTTGTTAATAAGATGAGGCTTAATACTTATTCCTCCATTTGCTAAAATCCCATATGCACCAGCAAGTTCCATTATATTAGCTTCATATGTACCTAAAGGAAGAGAAGGACTTTTTTCTATTTTTGATGTAATTCCTACATTCTTTAATAGTTCGTAAAGCTCATCTTCGCCAAGAAATAAATGAGTTTTTATAGCATAAATATTGTCCGAATAACTAAGAGCAGCACTCATTGCAATTTCCTTATTTGCATAAATTCCATCAGCATTACGAGGTTTATATGACTCTTTATTAGAAAAATAAAATGGTGTATATTTTGATAAAAAAGTACTACTCGGAGTAAAACCATTTTCCAGTGCTTTATAATACAAGAAAGGCTTAATAGTAGAACCAGGCTGTCTTAAAGAAGATGTAGCTCTATTAAACTGACTTTCACCATAATTATATCCACCTGTAAGTGCAATAATTGAACCATCTTTAGGATTTAACATAACTTTACTTGTTTGGATATTTTTATCTACCCTACTTGCTTTTAGACTTTTTTCTATTAAATTTTGTGCATTTTTATCAAATGAAGTATATATTTTTATATTTCCAGTTTCTAAATAACTTTTTGGAATTGTTGAAATATTATTTAATTCTTTCATAACAGCATCATTATAATACATTTGTGATGTTATTTCATTTTCATTGCTATTATTTTTAAAAATAAGTTTTTCTTTATATGCCCTACTCATCTCCTTTTTACTTATATATCCATTATTATACATTCGTAAAAGGACAATTTTTTGTCTTTTTTTAGCCTCGTTATAATTATCAACTGGTGAATAAATACTAGGGCTATTAGGAATACCTGCAAGTATAGCAGATTCTGCTAAGTTTAAGTTTTTAGAACTTTTACCAAAATAATATTTAGAAGCATTTTCTATTCCATACATACCATGTCCATAATTAATTGTATTAAGATATCCTTCAAGTATTTGATCTTTTGAATAATGAGCCTCTAAGTCAAAAGTGATCCACATTTCTTTCCATTTTCTATTCCAAGATTTACCAAAGTCTAAAAATAAATTCTTGGCGTATTGTTGTGAAATAGTTGAGGCACCTTCTACAATTCTTCCAGCTGTTAAATTATTTACAATGGCTGCAGCGATCCTAGGATAATCAAAACCAAAATGAGAATAAAAGTTTTTATCTTCAACACTAATTGTTGCATTTTTAAGATTCTTATTAATATTTTTTAAAGAAATCCATGATCCACTTTCATTTCCTTTAGAAACAAGTTTTCCATTTTTATCATATATACTAAATGCATTAGCACTTTTTATATCTATTCTCGGAGTTACATAAGCATAAATAAATCCTATTAAATTAAATGTAATAAAAATGCTAATTAAAAATAGAATAATTGTAGTAGTAATCCTCCAAATTCTCATATCTTTCCTCATTTCTAGTTATTAGTATAAAAAAAATAAAAAAAATTATGTAATTTTTAAAAATTATGCTATAATCACGGGTGAAGTGAGAAGAAATGGAAAAAGTAATAATTAAAATTGAAATAAATAATCAAATAATAAATGGTATTGGCCTTTTAAAAGATAAAGTGCTTGTATTAAATAAAAATAATGAAAAGTATAAATTTAATTTAGATACTTTAGTATTTGAAAAGGAAAATAAAGAATTAGCAATTAACATTGATTTTACAAATAAAAAGCTTAAATATAAGCTTTTAGAACTAAATAGTGAATTTTTAGAAAATTTTGTTATTTTATCATTGACTAAAAAGCCTAAAAAGTATAGTATTAATTATCAGATGGAAGAAAGTATATTTAACCTAAAAATAGAGTATGAAAAATATGAATATAATAAATAATATTTATATACTGTTTTAAAGAAAGGGAGTAATAAAAGTGAAAAAGAAATATAAAAAAGAAGAATTAGAAACTATGTCTTACAATGATATTGCATGCATTTTACTTACAGAAAAGAATAAGCAATCTACTTTAGACTTATTTACAAAAATTGTTGAAATGTTAGAACTTCCAAAAAAAGTATTAGAACTTAAAATAGGGGAGTTTTATACTTCGCTTACTAATGATAAAAGATTTGTATTACTCGAAGATGGTAATTGGGATTTAAAAGAAAATCATAAAACTGAGAATTTAACCGTTGAAGATGATCTTGAAGATTATGAAGAAGAACAAGTAGATGATTATGACGATGTCGTTGAATTTGAAGATGAAATAGAAGATGATTACTCAGATGGTGACAATGGAGATAGTGAAGTTGCTGAGGAATATAAAAACTTAGTAATTGTTGATGAAGAAGAATTAGATCAAGATTAAGGTGATAAAGGTGATTGAAAGATTAGACAGTATTGAAAAAAAGTATGAAAGTATAAAAGAGGAATTAACAAAAGAAGAAGTCCTTACTAATGTAAATAAATTAAAAGAACTTTCTAAAAAGCAAAGTGAACTTGAAGAAGTAGTTAGTAAATATAAAGAATATAAAAGTATATTAAAAAGTATTAGTGATGATAAAGAATTACTTAACGATGAACTTTTAAAAGATATGGCAGAAGAAGAATTAAAAAAATTAGAAAATGCTAAAGAAAGTTTAGAAAAAGAACTTGAATTTCTTTTAATACCAAAAGATGAAAATGATGATAAAAATATTATTATGGAGATTCGTGGTGCAGCAGGTGGTGATGAAGCCAATATTTTTGCTGGAGATCTTTTTCGCATGTATGATAGATATGCCAATAAAAAAGGGTTTAAAGTTGAAATAATAAATTCAGAAGATTCTGAAAGTGGAGGATTTTCTCAAATAGAATTAATGATTAAAGGAAATGGAGCCTACAGACATTTTAAATATGAAAGTGGTGCTCATAGAGTTCAAAGAATTCCTGAAACAGAGTCAGGTGGTAGAATTCATACATCAACTGCTACAGTTATTGTAATGCCAGAAGTAAAAGATGTAACAATTGAAGTAAAGCCTGAAGATATTAAAGTAGATGTGTACAGAAGTGGTGGAGCAGGTGGCCAAAGTGTTAATACAACAGATTCTGCTGTAAGAATGACTCATTTACCAACTGGAATTGTTGTAACTTGTCAAAATGAAAGAAGTCAATTACAAAATAAAGAAAAAGCTCTTGAAATTCTAAAATCAAAAATATACGAAGAACAAAAAAGAAAACAAGAAGAAGAAGAAGGAAAGACTCGTAAAAGTAAAATTGGTACAGGGGATAGATCTGAAAAAATAAGGACTTATAATTACCCACAAAATAGGGTAACAGATCATAGAATTGGTCTTACTTTAAATAAACTTGATCGTATTATCGAGGGAGATTTAGATGAAATCATTGATGCTTTAATAAATGAAGATCAAAAAAGAAAGTTAGAACAAAATGAAGATTAAAAATGTACTAGAAAATAATAAGGATAATCATAATGAAATATATTTAGTTTTAAGTAATATTTTAAATATGGAAATACCTAGAATTAAATTAAATAAAGACTTAGAATTTACAAAAAATGAATATAAAGTTTATAAAAAAATAGAAAAAAAGTTAAAAAAAATGCCAGTTCAATATGCACTTAAAAATGCCAGTTTTTATGGACTGGATTTTTACGTGAATAAAAATGTTTTAATTCCAAGACCTGAAACAGAGTATTTAGTTGAAGAAACAAGTAGGTTGATTAAAGAAAAGTTTAGAGATAAAAAAATAAAAGTTATAGATATAGGGACAGGCTCTGGGGTAATTGCAATTACTTTAAAAAAAAATAATAATAATGTTGATGTATTTGGAACAGATATATCAAATAAAGCTATAAAAGTGGCTAAGAAAAATAGTAAACTACATAAAGTAAAAGTAAATTTAAAGAAAACAAGTTTTTATAATAAAGTAAATGATAAGTTTGATGTTTTAATAAGTAATCCTCCTTATATAGATAAAAAAAGTACAACTATTGAAGAAAAAGTTAAAAAATATGAGCCACAGCTAGCACTCTTTTCAGAAGAAAATGGAACATATCACTATCGAAAAATATTAGAAAACATAAATGAAATAATAAAAAAAAATCATATAATAGCGTTTGAAATAGGAGAAAATCAAACAGAAGTAATAACTAGCCTTGCTAGAAAATATCTTCCTAAGGATAAAATAATAGTAAGGAAGGACTATAATGGTTTTGATAGATATATTTTTATAGTATCTGAATAAAAATGAATAAAAAAAGAGAATAAAAATCAGTATTTATATAGGTGATATAAATGCAAAAATTTATTCTTTTATTTTTAGCAGTTTTATCTTTAATCACAATATCTAATATGCATGAAGAAGATTATTACGTAATACCTAATGATTCAATTAGAATAAGAATAGTACCCAATAGTAATAGTATTTCTGATCAATTATTAAAGAAAAAAGTGAAAAATAATGTAGAGCTAGAAATCATAAATGATTTAAGTTCTTCTAAAACAATAGATGAAACTAGAAAAATTATAAAAGCCAATATAAATAAATATAATAAGTTAATAAAAAAAGTGCTGAAAGATGAAAAGAAAAATATAAACTATTCTATAGATTACGGAAAGCATTATTTTCCCGAAAAGAAATATAAAGGTATAAAGTATCAGAAGGGATACTATGAATCACTTTTAATAACATTAGGAAATGGATCAGGGAATAACTGGTGGTGTATTTTATTTCCTCCAATATGTTCATTTGAAGAAAAAGAGAATATAGATAATATTGAATATACTTCATACATAAAAGAAATATTTGATAAATATATTAAATAGTGTAAAAATGCTTTTTTCTAGACATATCTCTTTAAAAGTTTATTGTTTTGTGATACTATGTTAATAGTATAGAAAGAATAACCTAATTATTCATAATTAGTAAGGGTGATATGAGTATGAAAAGCATATTAAATAGAATAGTTAAAGGGATGTCGACTGTAATATTTGTAATACTTGTAGTATTAATAGTTGCGATACTTGGATATGTTTTAAGAGTAAAGTATTTAGCGAGTACAGGTCGGCTTGGAGATATAAAATTTAATTTTTATACTATTCTTACGCAAAGTATGGTCCCAACAATTTATGCGGGGGATGTAATAATCACTTATAAAAATGATGACAATAAGTATGAAATAGGTGATATTGTAACATATAGATCTGATTTAAATGGCGGTATCAATATAACTCATAGGGTTAAAGAAAGTTATGTAGTAAATGGAAAATATTCTTATAAGACTAAAGGCGATAATAATAGTATTGCAGATAGTGAAATAGTAAAAGGTGAAAGAGTACTTGGAAAAGTAGTTTTAAAAATACCTAAAGTAGGATATTTCCAACAATACTTAGTTAATAATCGAAAAGTAATAATAGGAGTGTTATTAGCGAGTCTTGCAGTCGTAATTTATGATGTAGTAAAAATATTCGAGGGAATAAGAAGAAAAGATGATGAAGATACTTTTATAAATGAAGAAACAGAGCAAGATAATATTATAAGGGATGAAGAAGAGTATAATAAAGAAAGTGAAACAGCTCCAATTGTTATAGAAAATCCTAAAATAGAACCAATAGAAATGAATAGTCCTATTGTTTCAAAAAAGGAAGATCCTAAAGAAATAATAACAAATGAAAAACCTATGGAAATAGAAAAACATCCTAATAAACAAAAACTAATTGAAATGCCTAGGGAAATAAAAGAACAAACCGAAGAAATAAAACCAATTAAAATACCTAAAGAGATAAAAAATCAATCTGAAACGAATGATGATATTGAATTATTATAGAATTGTGGTAAAATACAAAACTGGTGAATATTTATGAATACTTTTAATTTTAAAAAAAGATATGGACAAAATTTTCTTATTGATAAAAATATAGTTAATAAGATAGTTGATACTATAGAAATAAAGCCTAATAATTTAGTAATAGAAATTGGCCCAGGGGATGGTAAGCTTACAACTAGATTATGTGAAAAATTTGATAAAGTACTTTGTTACGAAATAGATAAAGAACTTAAGGATGAATTAGATAATAATTTAAAAAACTATTCTAACTATAAAATAATATATAACGATTTTCTAAAACAAAATATTCTTGATGATATAAAAGAAATAGATTATGATAATTTATACATTATAGCTAATCTACCTTACTATATCACAACTCCTATCATAGAAAAAATAATTGAAACTAATTTAGATGTAGAAATGATGAGATTTATGGTGCAAAAGGAAGTTGGAGATCGTATTTGTGCAAAGGCTAATACTAAAGAATATGGTTCTTTAACAGTGTATTTAAACTATAACTATGAAATAAAAAAAGATTTTATTGTAAAAAGAAATTCTTTTATTCCAAAACCTAATGTTGATAGCTTGATAGTATCGTTTTATAAAAAAGAAAAAAAAATAATAAAAAGCGAAGAAAAATTTTATAAACTAGTAAGAGATAGCTTTAAGTATAAAAGGAAGACTTTAAAAAACAATTTAAAAGACTATGATTATTGTAAAATAGAAAAAGTATTATTAAAAAACGGGTATAAAGAAAATATAAGAGCAGAGCAGTTACCAATTGAAGTGTTTATAGAAATATCAAATGTTATTTAATTAATAAAAATAATAATAAAGCATATAATTTATCGGAGATGATTATATGCTTTTTAATATTGGTGATTTAGTCACAAGAACTTCATATAATAATGATTTAGTATTTAAAATAATAGAAATAAAAGATAATGTTGCAATACTTGAGGGAGTAAATATTAGACTAATTGCAGATTCCCCTATAAGTGATTTGAACATATGTAAAGACTGTTATAAAGATTTAACGCAAGATGATCGAAAAATATCAGATGAGATGGAGAAGTTATTTGATTTTAATAGAGATAACTATTTTTATTTGCCCGGAAAAGTTCTTCATATAGATGCTGATAAAGATTATTTAAAAAGATGTTTAAGATTTTATAAAAAAATGAATATATCTAGCTTTGGTGTAGTAAGTCCTGAGAATAAAATACATTTAAGTATAAAAAAGTACTTAGAGGATATATCTCCGGATATTTTAGTAATAACAGGTCATGATGCTTACTACGATAAAGATGATAACTATGAGAATCTTAATAATTATAAAAATAGTGGAAACTTTATCAAAGCAGTTACTAAAGCAAGAGAATACGAAAAAGACCATGAAAAGTTAATAATTATTGCAGGTGCCTGTCAATCTAATTATGAAAGTCTAATAAAAGCAGGTTCAAATTTTGCTTCAAGTCCTAAGAGAATAAATATACATGCATTAGATCCAGCTATTGTTGCGGCATCTATTTCTTTATCTAGTAAAAATAAATTAATAGATCTTAAAAGTATTTTAGAAAGGACAAAATATGGTAAAGATGGTATTGGTGGCATAATAACAAATGGGACAATGTATGTGGGGTATCCAAGATGATTAATAAAATAAAAAATAAGGTTAAATCATATAAAAATAAAAAAATAAAATTTAAGTACAATGGTAGTAGAAATCAAATTGAAGTATTCGAAGGAATAATAACTAATTGCTACAAAAATATTTTCTTAGTAAAAACTAATATGTTTATAAAATCATATACCTATACAGATATATTAATAGGAACATTAGAAATAGATATAAAATAATAAAAATTATTTTTAAAACACAATCCTAAAAATGGAATTTTTTATCTAATTAGTATTATTTTTTTCTTGCCTTTTAAAACAAAAAGTGTTATAGTAGGGAACATATTTATATGTCATTTATTATAAATGCAAATATATTTAACAGGGGGAATTATTGTGAAAGGAAAAAAAGAGTTAAAAATTATACTACTTGTTAATAACGAAAGAGATTATATTTCAGGATTAGATGTTGAAAAAGTTTACTATGAAAGAGGATTAAATCAAAGCTTAAATGAGTTTTTAAATGAGGTAATTAATACACATCTAAATAACTATGGCGTAGATATTTATCCATATTTAGAAAATGGTAATACTTATTTAATGGTTCATGAAAAATATCTTGAAGAAAAAAAGGAATTAGAAAAAGAAGCATTAAAAAGAAAAAGAAAAGCCCAAAAGAATGCTCAAAAAGTAGCGGCAGTTGCTATAAGTTTAGGACTTATAGGTTCAAGCTATGCTAAGATTGATGATAAAATTGGAATTAAAACAGTATATGCTAATACAAATATTGAAACTACTCAAGATTTAAAGAACTTTAAAGAAAAAACTTTACCAGAATTAATTAATAAATTAGATGAAAAATCTGGACAAAGAAATACAATTAAAAAAATACTAAAAGTAGAAGACTATTTTAATAATGAAGCAGCACCATCAGTTGAAAAACCTGAAGATGAAGGTAATAGATTATTCTTAACAACTGATGAAATGATAGCAACTTACATTTATTCAAACATAGAAACTACAGGAACAGATAAGATGGGTAAAATATTTGGACAAAGCGATATTATTTGGCTTAATAAAGAAAAAAATAATCAAGAACCAGTTTATGAAAGTTTAGATGCTGATACATTAGCAGAAACATATACTGATGCAATGATAGTAACAAATTATTATTACGTTAGAGCTACAGAAAAATCAGGACTTGGAGATATATTCGAAGATAAAGATGAAAAGAAATTCTTTGAAAGCTTCGAAGGGTTAGTACTTGAATATAATAGAAATCCAAGTGAAGATATAAAAGCACAAATTAATAAAAAACTTGAGGAAATATTTATAAGTGGAGATGTAGACAATTTATACGAAAAATATCCAGGAGCATCAGCATTAATTGCTAAGGGAATTGTACCTATACTTCAAGCAAAACATGTAATAAATGAAAAAATGCTTAATAATATTACTGAAGTTAATGAATCATTATCATGTAATGAAATATATAATTTAATAGAAAAAATGGTTGAAAAACTAGGATGTAAGAATAAAGGATTACATGAAAAAGTAGTTAGTAAGATTGTAAAATTGAAAAACGAAGAATTATTAGCTTTAGGAAGAAATATTGATATGCGTAATTCAATCGGTGGTCATAGTTTAAAAGAATTAATGGCAGGAGATGAAGTAGGAGATTATTACGATTATAGTTACGGATATGGAAATGGAATAACTGGTGAAATAGTTAAAAGATGGAGAAATACATATCACAAAAGTGATAGAAAAAAAATGATTAAAAAATTTGGTAAAAAGAAAGTACTTGAAGAAGAGAAAAAAGCAAGAAAAAAAGCTAAAATAAATGAAAAAAATAAAAAAGAAGAAAAAAGAGCAAAAGATATTAAAAGCGGAAATAATGATGCAGTAGAAGACATTATAAAAAATGATGGTAAGTCAGGTAAACCTGATAAAGACAAGAGCAAAACTTATAAAGATCAATACAATAAAACAAGCAAAGAAACAGAAAAGAAAATTGAAAAAGAAAAAGAAGAGTGGGAAAAAAGTCATAAGAATAATGAAGTTGTTGAAGAAAAGCCAACTAAACATTATAACGATGATGGGACAGAAAAAAAGGTTGAATCAAAACCAGAACCAAAGCCTGAACCAAAACCAGAACCAAAGCCTGAACCAAAGCCTGAACCAAAACCAGAACCATCAAATGATGATGTGAAAAAAGTAAAATCAGTAAAAGTTGATGGCAAAGATTATGAAGTTGCAAAAGTAAAAGAAACTGATGAGCCAGCTAAAACTCGTTAATATATATAGGGGGATATGAAAAATGAATAATTATAACAATGGACAATATTATAATAATGGTAATTCAGGAAAACCACTAAGTTATTATATAAAGAATTTCTTATTAGTTTTTCTATTCGTAGTAATTATAATTTTTCTATTACTATGGCTTTTACCAAATAAAGCTAATATTAATCCAATATCAGATCAAATATTTCAAAGTAATTTATCAAATATGAAAGATGTAACTACTTCTTATTACACTAAAGATAGACTCCCAAAAGAAGAAGGAGACAGCAAGAAATTAACTTTAAAAGAAATGTTAGATATGAAACTTTTATTAAATGTTACGGATAAAAGAGGAAGATCATGTAGTACGTCTGATTCATATACAGAAGTAACTAAGTTATCAAATGAATACAAATTAAAAGTATATCTAAAATGTGGTGATGTTGAAGATTACATAGTAACGTATTTAGGATGCTACAATTATTGTGATGATAATTCAGTATGCGAAAAGAAAATAGAAAAAAGTAGCAATAAGAGTAGTAATGATAGCGAAGAAGTGGAAGAATCTGAAGATGAAGAAGCTGCTAGACATAACGTTGGCGGAGTAGCTAAAGAAATATCAGGTTCATATAGTAATAATAATGGATATTATTACACAGGAAACACTGTAGTAAAATATAAGAAGAATAAAAAACAAAAAAGAAAAGTAATAAAAATTACTAAAACAATTGTTAACAAAATAACTAATATTAAGGTAATTGTTACACCTGATAAACCAACACCTACACCACAACCCGTTAAATATACTTGTGAAGTAAAAAATGGCACATATTATGATAAGAATGGAAATGTAGTAAGTCCATCAGAATACAATAAATCATGTAAGGAAGAACCAAAACATTATTGTGAAATAGTAAATGATAAATACTATGATAAAGAAGGTAATATAGTAACAGGTGATGAATATGAAGAATCTTGTAGTGAAAAACCAGTTAAGCATTACTGTACTATAATTGAAGGTACATACTATGATAAAGATGGAAACGTAGTAAGCCCAAAAGAATATAATAAATCATGTAAAGAAGAACCAAAACATTATTGTGAAATAATAAATGGCAAGTACTATGATAAAGAAGGCAATATAGTAACAGGCGATGAATATGAAAAATCATGTACAGTACCTGAACCAAAACATTATTGTGAAATAATAGATGGAAAATATTATGATAAACAAGGTAATTTAGTTACACCAACAGATTATGATAAATCATGTAAAGAAGAGCCAAAACATTATTGTGAAATAGTAAATGGTAGATACTATGATAAAGAAGGTAATATAGTAACAGGTGACGAATACGAAAAATCATGTACAGTACCTGAGCCAAAACATTATTGTGAAATAATAAACGGTAAATATTATGATAAGCAAGGTAATTTAGTTGCACCAACAGATTACGATAAATCATGTAAAGAACCAGAAAAGCACTATTGTGAGATAGTAAATGGCAAATATTATGATAAAAATGGAAACATAGTAAATGGTGAAGACTATGAAAAATCATGTAAAGCACCTGAGCCAAAGCATTATTGTGAAATAATCGAAGGAACATATTATGATAAACAAGGAAATGTAGTTAGTCCAACAGAATATAATGCTTCATGTAAAGAACCAGAAAAGCACTATTGTGAGATAGTAGATGGTAAATACTATGATAAAAATGGAAACATAGTAAATGGTGAAGACTATGAAAAATCATGTAAAAAGCCAGAAGAAAAACATTACTGTGAAATAGTCGAAGGAAAATACTACGATAAAAATGGAAATGTAGTAAGCCCAACAGAATATAATGCTTCATGTAAAGAACCAGAAAAACATTATTGTGAGATAGTAGATGGTAAATACTATGATAAAAAT
>CAJONL010000010.1 GCA_905235875.1 uncultured Bacilli bacterium | reverse complement strand
GAAAACTGATAGACAAACGTATCAAGCTATGGAAGCATTTATTCATAATTTAAATACTATGCATTCAAGAGCAGGAGCACAAGTTCCATTTAGCTCAGTTAACTTTGGTACTGATACTAGTCCTGAAGGAAGAATGGTAATTAAAAATTATCTTCTTGCAACTGATGATGGACTAGGACATGGTGAAACTCCAATTTTCCCTATATCTATATTTAAAGTGAAAGAAGGAGTTAATTATAATAAAGAAGACCCAAGTTATGATCTATTTAGACTTGCTTGTAGAGTATCAGCAAAAAGATTATTCCCTAACTTCTCATTTATAGATTCAAGTTTTAATAAAGCTTTCTATAATCCAGATGATTTTGCAACTGAAGTTGGATATATGGGATGTAGAACAAGAGTACTTGCTAATGTATGTGGACCAGCTGTTACACCTGGTAGAGGTAATTTGAGTTTTACTTCGATTAATTTGCCTAGAATTGGTATTAAACATGGTATTTGTCTTAACGAAAGAGATAAAGCCGATATGAGAGGGTTTTATGAAGAACTTGATGAAAAAATGGATTTAGTTAAAAATCAACTTTTACAAAGGTTTGAATGTCAATGTTCTAAGTCAATTAGAAACTTTAAATTCCTTTTAGGTTCTCATGTTTGGATTAATAGTGAAAAACTAGATTATGGAAGTAAGATTAGAACTGTATTAAAGCATGGAACACTTTCAATTGGATTTATAGGTCTTGCTGAAACACTTAAGGCATTAATTGGAAAACATCATGGTGAAAGTGATGAAGCGCAAAAACTAGGACTTGAAATTATTAAACATATGAGAGAAAAATGTGATAGTTATTGTAAAGAATATAATTTAAACTTTACTTGTTTAGCTACTCCTGCTGAAGGACTTTCAGGTAGATTTGTAGCAATTGATAGATCTATATATGGAAAACTAAGAGGAATTACTGATAAAGATTATTATACTAATTCATTCCATGTTCCAGTTTATTATAGAATTAGTGCAAAAAATAAGATTCAAAAAGAAGGACCTTATCATAAATATACAAATGCAGGACATATTTCATATATTGAACTTGATGGCGATACAGTAAATAATGTTGATGCATTTGAAAAGATTGTTAGAATGATGCATGATAATGATATTGGATATGGTGCTATAAATCACCCAGTAGATAGAGATCCAGTATGTGGATATGTTGGTGTAATTAAAGATGTATGTCCTAGATGTGGTAGACATGAATCTGAAGGTGTACCTATGGAAAAAATAAATAGTTTAGACTGCTCTTGTGGGCGTTAAAAAAATTATAAAAAAGAAAGAGAGGAATAAAAAATGGAAAAAGATAATAAAAAAGTAAAAATGGTTGGTGAAGGAGTTAAATTTGATAGAATAAGAAGAATTACTGGATATTTAGTAGGTACTTTAGATAGATTTAATAATGCAAAAAAAGCTGAAGTATCAGACAGAGTAACTCATGGAACAAAGTAAAGATAGTATACGATTAGCTGCAGATTTGCAAAGTGATAGTATAGTTGATGGACCAGGACTTAGAGCGGTACTTTGGACACAAGGATGCCTGCATCATTGTCCTGGTTGTCATAATTCTCAAACTTGGGACTTTGAAGGCGGAGCAGATGTTCCGATAAAACTTGTAAAAGATGCGATTGATGAGCTAGATGGACAAGATGGTTTTACCTTTAGTGGTGGAGACCCTATGTATCAGCCTGATGCCTGTTTAGAAATTGCAAAATATGTAAAAAACAAAGGACTAAATATATGGGTTTATACTGGATTTACTTATGAAGAACTTTTAGAAAGAAGTAAAGAATATCACAGTATAAAAGAATTCTTTAAATATATAGATGTCTTAGTAGACGGAAGATTTATACTAAAAGAAAAAGATTTGAATTTATTATTTAGAGGTTCACGTAATCAAAGACTTATAGATATGAAAAAAACTTTATCAAATGGTGAAATAGTACTTTTTGATGAAAATATTTATAATGAGGTAGGAAAATTTAAAAAACAAGAATTATATGTATAAAGCACTTTTAACTAGT
>CAJONL010000009.1 GCA_905235875.1 uncultured Bacilli bacterium | reverse complement strand
CCTTGTTTCTTATATGTAAGAGATTCACATTTTAATGGACTTTTACTTATGGTTCTATAATAGCTTCCACAAACACATTTGCCATTTTTATTTCTTACTGCTCCCTTAGGACAAGTTTGTACATGAACACAGCTACTACCTTTTTTAGTATATCCGGGAACACATTTACATGAACCTCCAGAATAAATTTGATTTTTGCCACACTTTTTGTTTACATTTGAAGTTTTTTTTGTACCAGAACTATTTTTATTAGCTGTAGTACTTGAAGTGGAAGAAGAACCACTTACTTTATTAGTTTTAGTACTAGATCCAGTAGTCTTAATAGTTTTTTCAGTAGAATAAGGTCCACAATAATTTGTACCGCTTACTTTTTTACAAGCTCTAACTTTAACTTTATAACTAGTATTTTTACTTAAATTTGTTATTTTTTTGCTTGTACTAGTTGTAGTTATATACTTATAACTTCCAGATGATTTTTTATAACCATATTGGTATTTTACTCCACCTTTTAAAGATTTAATTTTTACTGTTATACTATTATTATTTGATGTTATATTACCATTATAAGTAACTTTACCAGGATTTATTTTAAATGTTTTATTAATAGTACCTGTATAATTTCCTATTCCTGTGATAACTGCTGTTGCTTTTCCAATATTAGTATTATTTTTATATGATACACTATAATTTTTTTGGTTTACAAGCGTTGTAGCTCCTTTTTTTACGGTAACACTCGGTTTTTTAGCACTACCATTATATGTATAACTAGATGTAGATAAACTTACAGTTGATCCTGAAATTGGAATCTTTGTACTACTTTTTGTTGTTACTCCTACTGGAGTTGACCATGAACTTGTTATATTTTCATTATTAACTGTTTTTGATGTTCTAACCCTGATACGATAATTTGTATTAGAATTTAAGTTTTTAAATTCAACTGATTTATTCATTGTTTTTAAACTTTGAATTGGTTTTTCTAAGTCATTTTGATATAAACCTACTTCATAATACGAACCATGTGCTATACGAGAGTTATCTTTTATGTTTACTTTAATAGTGTTCGTACCTAATACAACACTTTCTACAAGCACTGATGGTGGAACAATTTTATAATTATTTGATATTTCCCCAGTATAATTATTTATTCCTTTAACAGTAACTTTATATATTCCTATTTCTTTTGAATTTTGATTAAGTTCAAGTGAATAATCAGTATTTTTAGTTAAAACAATACCATTTGCATTTTTAACTATTACATTTGGATTTTTAATATTACCATCATATGTAAATTCAGTATTGTCCAATGTTACGGAACCAATTGAAGATGCTACTCGTTTTTCTTGAGCTACACCTTTACTCACAGGAGTCCAGTCCGAACACACATATTCTTTATCATATTTTTTACATACACGTGCTATAACATTATATTCTTTACCTCTTGTTAGTTTTTGGTAAGTAAGTGGATATTTAGGAATATAATTATCTTTACGATTTAAAGTAACATTTAAAACATTAACAAAATAATTATTCCCATCATTATTTGGATTAATAGTTAATGATAATGCATCATCTTCTAATGTACTTGAAGAAAGCGATGTAATAATTGGTGTTTTAGGTTTTTCATATGTAGCTATAGCATAACTAACACTATCACTTTTAAAATTTATAGCTAAAACTGACACAAAGATACCCAAGACAAATATAGGTAAAATAATTTTTATATTAAATAATCTCATAATTCTAGTTCCTTTCATAAAATATGTTGATATATTACATATAGATTTTTAATTATTATCATTTTAATTCTTAGCTATAATCATTCAACTGTTTTTCTTTTTCTTATTATTAAAACCAAACTAATACTAGCAATTAATAATATTAAAACATATGGTAATACTTTTAAGAAATTACCTGTTAAGATTTCTGCTTCATAAATATTTAATATATTTATTATTCCAGTGTTCCTATCAAGTGTATATTCACTTGATTTTTTATTAGGTTTATCACTATTATTTATGTATGTCTTATAAGCTTCTGAACCAATTTCTTCAACGCTATATTTTGTTCCAATTTTTATTTCATTTTGATAATTTTTATTTTCTTTAGCACTTACTTCTGAACCTTGAGCAAGTATTCTTTTACCAATTGTAACATCTTGATCATCTTTTAGGTAAATATATTGTGGAGTATCCCCAACTACATAAGTTTTTAATGTTTCAATCATTTTACCATTATAATTTACTGTTGGATCTTGTCCATAAATTGTATATACATCACCCGGTTCACCTTTTATATTAACTTTAATTTTAAAGTACTTATTTAAATCAGACATATTCCCTTTAGTATCATTAAAAATACGAATATTAGTAAAAACAGCATCAGATGTAAATGACAAAGCATCATTATCTTTAGATCCAGTTTCAGGATTAACAATTGCTATTCCTTTAACAATCAATTCTCTTGTTGGTACATTATCTATAGTTTTATATCTAACAGACAATACTATATCCCATTTTTCACTAGCTAATGGATATGAAACTTCATCAGCAGTACTATTTTCTTCGACTTTAAATTTATAATCACCTGGTTTACTGTAATTTAAATTATTAAAATTTATACTTTTTCTTAAAATCGCAATTCCATTGGAACACTTTATATCTTCGAATTTTATTTCAAAACTATCATTTAGTCCAGTTACAATACCAGGGTTATTAGAATCGGGCGTTATTTTATATCCAAAAGTATTTTTTACTTTTGGTGGTGCACTAGTTATAGTTTTATCTACGTTTATAGTAGTATCAATTGATGAATCTGCATTTACTTCGCCATTAAAACAAAGTAAACAAAATATAAATAATAATGCTATATATTTAATACTTATTTTTGTATAGTTCATAAAAACAACCTCCGTACTATTCCTCTTTTATTTTATTATTTATCATTTTTTTAGTCAATATTTAAATG
>CAJONL010000008.1 GCA_905235875.1 uncultured Bacilli bacterium | reverse complement strand
ATTTAACAATTAATTTACAAAACAAAAAAAATAAATACATAAAGTAATTATTTATTATTAAATTTTATAATACTATTTTTTAAGGGTTATTGTTTTATCTTTTACGACATCAATTGTAACTTCACCACTAACAATTAAACAATCTGTTTCGTGTATAGTTTCAAAAACTAAAATCATACACAAATAAAAGAGACCAAATATTTCAGTCTCTAAAAATTAAAAGTAATACATTAATAACTATTCATCAATTCTTAACGAATCAAACTTATTATCATCATTTAAAGCGGTATCTATTTCATCAATACCAGTCAAAGCAGTCATTTCATTAGCTTGTTTTCTCATATTATTATCTAACTCAATAACTTCTTCAACTTTTTCATAATTAGATTTAATAACATCTTTTTTCTTTTTACTTAAACGTTGTAATTCTTCTCTAGAACTTTTTTCTTGTTTACCTAACGAACTAGTTATTTCATTAGTCTTTTCTAATTCTTCATCAGCTTTCTTAAATTTAATTTGATTTTCATTAAATAACTCTTCATATGATTTAAATAAATTATTTACAGCTGCAGTTTTTTCATTTTTCAATACTTTAAAATCACTAGAATTAATCCAAGTCATAATACCATAAGTTTCTTTCTTAATAGCATTAAGTTTAGAAGCTATCTCAGATTCCATTTTATATTTATCAGTTATCTCATCTATTTCACTTTTAACACTTTCTATTTTTCCCACAATAGATTGATATTCTTTATATTTATTATCTAAATATTTCTTAGTTCTAGGTGAATAACAAGAAGTTTTTAATAAAGCTACATAGTCTTTTTCACTATGTTCTTCAACTTCAGGTTTAATTGGAATAGAACTAACAGTTGGATGATTTTCGCCTTTATAAGTATCTTCGAGTGACTTAATTCTTGTAATTTCTTCATCACTAACCTCTGGTTCAACAACCCTTCCTGCATAAGCAAATTCTATATTATCATCCATTTTTTCGTCAGATTCTTTTGGTTCTTCTTTTGACTCTTCAATTGAATTAATGCGTTCTCTTACAATTTTATCAATATTTTCATCCGTAGTTTCACTCTTCAAAGCATCTTTCTCAAAACTATACTTTGGTTTTTCCTTAGGCTCAGAAACTACATCATCACTAATTTGTTCTTTTTTAATTTCAACTGGCACAACAGTACTCTTTATAGAATTAAAATCAACAGGTCTAGTTTTTAGTTTTTTAGAAGCTTCAACTAAACTTACTTCGTCATTAGCAATACTATTTTCAATCTCAAAATTCATATATTTATCCTCCTTAATATTCTTTTTTAGCAAGTGTTCTTAATACTTCTTTTATTTTTGACCACTCTTCATCATTTGAAACACCTAAAAATCTAGTACCTGTGATATCAGTCACAACTTCAGCAACATATATAGTCATATTACCATTAGAATCAGTTTCATTCTTTGTATATACCAAATAATGTTTACCACTATCTTTTAATTTAAAACTTACAACTTCTTCTACAGTTTCAGTCATTCCATCAGCTCTATTAATAGTAATACTTTTTTTATTATCCACTACTACAACCTCCTCTATCATAAAAGTATTGTAACACAAAAAAAAAGCAATTTCAACATTTTAATCACTTTTTAAAATTATTTTGTTACCTTACTAATTTTTATTATTGTTTAAACATATTACATTGCTCTTTTAAATAACTTTTCTAATTCATAATAACTATAATTAATAATAGTTGGTCTACCATGAGGACACGTATATGGGTTATTACACCCTAAAAGATCATCTAAAAGAACTTCAGCTTCTTCTATTGATATATAATCATTTGCTTTTATAGCCATTTTACAAGATAGATTTATTGCAATTTTTTCATTAAACTTTTCTTTAGAAAAATCTTTTTCCTTAATTATTATTTCTATAATTTTTCTAATTTTATTTTCTGTATACATACTACCTATCCACACCGGATGCCTTCTTATTATTAATGTATTAATACCAAATTCTTCATATTTTATACCCATATTATCTAATATATTTAATTTATCTTTTAAATTTATATATTCTTCATTAGATAATTCTATTTTTATAGGAACAAGTAAATCAGTCAAATCATATTCTTCCTTACCCATTTCTTTTAAATAATACTCATAATTAATTCTTTCTTTTGCAGCATGTTGATCTATTATATACATTCCCTTAGTATTTTCACCAACAATATAAGTTTGATGTACTATTCCTACTGGAATAATTTTTTCTAGTTTTTCTTTTTTCTCTATCTCATCATATTCATATAATTTTTCATTTTCTTTAACATTAAAATCAAATGTAATTTCTTCATACTCAGGTTTTATTACAGTATCATCTTCAAAATTTACTTTATCATTTATAGTAGTTACTTTTTCTATATTAGTAACTACTTTATTCTCTTCTTTTATTTCTGGTACTAAAACAAGTTTTTTTAAATCACTATTTATAGTATTATATATTAATTCAAGAAGTTCCTTTTCTTTTGAAAACTTAATATCCATCTTAGTAGGATGCACATTTACATCAATAATAGAAGAATCAGCTTCAATATTTAAAACTACTATAGGGTATCTTCCAATCAATAGATATGTATGATAAGCATCTATTATTGTTTTTATAACATTATTATTTCTAACATATCTACCATTAACTAAAAGAGTTATAAAATTTCTAGATGATCTATTTACTTCTGGATAAGAAATATATCCTGATATTAGATAATCATCTCCCTCACCAGTTATTTTTAGCATCTTTTTTGTAACACTAAGTCCATATATACTATTAATCACTTTTAATAAATTACCACTACCATCAGTTTGAAATAAAGTTTTATCATCATTTATTAATTTAAATTTAATATTTGGATAACAAAGAGCCATTCTATTGACATAAGATGTAATATTGGCAAGTTCAGTATGAAGACTTTTTAAATATTTAAGCCTAGCAGGAGTATTATAAAATATATCAGTAACTGTTATTTTAGTACCACGCCTTAATGGAGCAGATGATATTTGTTTAACATTACCACCTTCACAATATATTATTGTACCATCTACTTCATCACTAGTTTCTATAGTCATTTTAGAAACAGATGCAATCGAAGGAAGCGCTTCCCCTCTAAAACCTAAAGTTTTAATATGAAACAAATCTTCATCTTCATATATTTTACTTGTAGCATGTCTCTTTAATGAATTTAATGCATCATTTTTAGTCATTCCTACTCCATCATCCAATACTTCAATTGATCTTACACCAGACTCTTTTAGTTTAATAACTATATAACTAGATTTTGCATCTATCGAATTTTCAACTAATTCTTTCACAACATTCATAAGTGTTTCAACAACTTCACCTGCTGCTATTTTATTTGATAGATTAGTATCCATTACTTTAATTTTATCCATACTCTTACCACCACTATCATTTTAGCAAAAAATAAAACAAAAAAAAAGGACATAAGTCCTAATTATTTTCTCTTTTTATATCTTCTTTTTCCAAGAGAAGTATCTATATGCTTAATTGCATTTTCTCTATCCCCTGCATATTCTACTAATAAATTAGCAGTTTTTGGCCTAGAAAGAATTTTTAATGCCTTAAGTTCTATTTGCCTAATTCTTTCACGAGTAAGACCAAACTCATTTCCTAATTGCCCTAATGTATGTTCTTCATTACCAAAAAGTCCATACCTTTTAATAATTATTTCTCTTTGTCTATCACTTAAACTATCTAAAGCTTTTTCAATGTCTTCCCTTAAAAATTTTTTTGAAATTGAATCTTCAACTAAATCTTCTTTATCATCTTGTATAAAATCTCCTAATACATCCTTATCATTATCTATTTTTAATGGAGTACTAAATGATATTGGACCTTCATCAGCAATTAACATATCAGTAACATAATCAAGTGATAGTCCTAAGACTTCAGAAATTTCATAAATTGATGGTCTTCGACCATTCTTTTTAAAAAATTTATCACTAAATGTTTTAATTTTAAGTATTGCTTCATGAGAATGAACTGGTACTCTAATAGTTCTAGATGTGGAAGCAATAGTCCTTGTTATTGCTTGTTTTATCCACCATGACGCATAAGTAGAGAACCTAAAGCCTTTATATGGATCAAATCTTTCTACTGCTTTAATAAGACCAGCATTTCCTTCCTGAATTAAATCCAAAAACGAAACTGGGAAACTTGTATATCTCTTAGCAATTGATATAACAAGTCTAAGATTGGACTCAATAAGTTTATTTTTTGCATCACTATCACCATTTTGTACTTTAACAGCTAAATCAAACTCTTCCTCTGAAGTTAATAATTTACAGTTTGTAACTTCATGAAAATAAATTGAAATATTACTACTATAATCAGTTTTACCTCGTAATTTAGATGCATCATCTCGCATTTTATTATCAAATTCAATTAATACTTTATATGAAACATAATTCTTAAATTTATATAAATTTGCAATATCTAAATCTAAATCACTTATTGTATTAATAATACTAGCTATATCTTTGTCTTTTAACGATAAGTACAAAGATTCAAAAGCACTTTTTTCTTCAGTAGTTAATTTACTATAATCACTATAACATTTTTCTATATCATTTTCCATTTTACTATTAGCTATAATAATTGCTGTTTCTTTAATTAACATTTTACTATCCATTACAATATCCCCCTTCAATGTGCCATATTATAGCAAAAAAATATAAAAATGTCAAGATTTTACATACATTTACAAAAGCACTAGGATATGTTCAATTCACTAGATAAATTTTACTTAAGTTTCAATAAAGCAACTACTTCAATATGCTTAGTACCAGGAAACATATTAAAAGCTTCCATTTCATCTATTTTATAATTTTTTAATAAATCCACATCTCTTTTTAAAGTACTAGGATTACATGATACATATATTATTTTTTTACTCTTAATATCTAACAAATTATTTATAACATCTTTAGACAAACCACTTCTTGGAGGATCAACTATTACTACATCAAACTTATCATTTACTAAAGAACTATCACCAAGTATTATTTTATAGTTTATTATATTATTTATTTTAATATTCTCTAATGCACAATTATAAGAATCTTTATTAATTTCAACTCCTGTAATATTATTAAAATTATTACTTAGATATATACCAATCGAAGCTACTCCACAATATAAATCTAATAACTTATTATCTTTTCCCGCATACTGTTTTATTTTTTCATATAACTTTTTCATACAATAGGTATTAACTTGAAAAAAACTATTACCATTAACTAAAAATTTTATATTATTAATACTACATTCTAAATATTTATCGCCATATATCAGCAATTCATCTTGATAAATAGAGATAATATCTTTATCTTTAATTAATTGTTTTAATAAATCATTATTAATCTTTCCTATAGTTTTAATTAATATTTTATCATCAAAAGTCCTTATAGTTATTTCCTTAATAGAATTTAAACTATATTTATTAAATATATTTATAACGTTATTTATTTTATTTTCTAAAAGAAGACATTTACTTATTTCAATAAGATTATTAGTGCCTTCTTTATAAAAACCAAGCTTATTGTCTATGACATGTAATACTACTTTATTTCGATAATTAAATCTATCCAAAGTATTTATTTTTATATTTCTACCAAATACTTTTTTTAAGTATTCTTCTTTTTTATTTATTTCATTATCTAATGAAACATGTAATAAATTACAACCACCACATTTTTCATAATAAGGACAATAAACTTTTTCTCTTATAGTTTTTTTATTAAAAGTAATAATTTTTCCAAGATAATACTTATTAGTCTTTTTAATAATTTCTATATCTACTATATCTCCTTTTAGAGCATTATCAATAAATATAGGTTTACCATCTAATTTAGAAAAACCACATCCATTTTGGTTATCATCTAATATAAGCAAATCTTTTATTATCTTTCCTTTCATAACTCCTCCAAAAGAAAAAGTGTTTATGCTTCATAAACACTTGCTTTTTTCTTATCTCTTCCTAATCTTTCATATTTTACAATACCATCAATTTTAGCATATAAAGTATGATCATTACCTATACCAACACCTGCTCCAGGATAAATTCTAGTACCCCTTTGACGGTAAATAATTGAACCTGCTTTAGCAAACTGTCCATCAGCTATTTTAGCTCCAAGTCTTCTACCAGCAGAATCTCTACCATTAGAAGTAGAACCTCCACCTTTTTTATGAGCAAATAATTGGATATTTAATTTTAACATAACACTATCCTCCTATAAAATTTTGATATTTTTTGGATACTCTAAAGACAATTCATTTAATAAATTAATCATATTATTAATAAGCTTATTTATTATTATTTCATCTTTTAAAACCATAATAGTAAATACATTTTCATCTACTTTAATACTTTCTTTATCAATCGATAAAATACCATTTACTGTTGTAATTACTATGCTACTTACAGCAGCACAAACGATATCTTTACCAAAATCATCGTATAGAGCATGTCCAGTTAAAGTAACCTCTTTAATTCTTTCATTTTCTTTTTTAATACATACTTTAATCATAATTAACCTTCAATTTTAGTAATTTCTACCTTAGTATAAGGTTGTCTATGTCCCATAGTTTTTCTAGTACTTTTCTTTTTATTTACATATTTAAAGATTCTAATTTTTTTACCTTTACCATGCTTTAGAACTTTACCAGTAACTTTAGCACCAGAAACTTTAGGACTACCAAAATTCCCGTTAACCATTAGTACTTCGTCAAAAACAACATTTTTTCCTTCTTCGGCATCTAATTTTTCAACAAAAATCACGCTTTTTTCTTCAACTAAATATTGTTTTCCACCAGTTTTAATAATAGCTTTCATTTTAACCTCCTTTATTAAATTAAGACTCACTATTAAGGTGCTTTATCTAAAGACTTAAACCTTTTCTATGTGGTTTAAGGAAAGCCTTAAACACTAAGATTTTAACATAATAAAATCTATAAGTCAAACATTTTTATATTTATCTATGACTATTACTTCTAGAATTGCCATTTTTATACTCATTATAATTATACATAACAAATAATTTTTCTTTACTTATTCCATATCTTTTTTGAAATTTATTATTATTAATAAATAATAAATTCCTATAATTCTGTTCATTTATTTCAATATTATTATCAATAAAAAAATTATATCTAGCATAAGAAAGCTCTATACTTTGCATCAAATCTTTACCATTTTTTAAAGGAACTATATGAAGTCCAAAATTATTATAAAAATTAAGTTTTTCTTTAATGCTATCTTTACTAAAGCCATAAATATTAGGATAATTTTTTTCTATTTGTAGAGCTTCTTCTTCTGTATAATTACAGTTAATAATTACATTATGTTTATCCTTTATACTTTCTATATCATAAGTAAATAAAATAGGACAATATAAAATCATAGCCAGTACTTCATTTTTTTTATGTCCTAATAAAGTATATCCTTTTATTTTTTTATCTAAATTTTTATTAGTATGTCCAAATAATGAAGGAGCTTTTTTTAGTATCTTAGGTATTTCATCTTCTTTATATTTTAAACTTTTTAAATAATAATACTTATCTTTAATATATTCTTCACTTAAAGAAATAATTTCTGGTGATAATTTTATCATATTAATAACTTCTTCTTTTGTAAGCCCAAAAGATATAAAAACAGTTATTTTATTTTCAATAACCTCTTTAGTATAATATAAGAGAGTTGGATTTAAACTTGTTAATTTGATTACTTCATCTTTTTTAAATCCAATAGTTGAAAAATCATTTAATTTATTTTCTATGGTTTTAATATCATATCCAATAATAGCAGGAGCTTTCAAAAAAATATTTTTGATAGTTTTTTTACTATAACCAAGATCTTTTAAATCTTCTTCTTTTTTTAATATATAATTAATACTTAAACCACATATACTAGGATACTTTCTGATTATCCTTTTTATTTTATCTTCACTTATATTTAATTTTTTTAAATCTTTTAATTTTATTATTATATTTTCTTCAGTATAATCAAAAAGTGCTGGAAATTTATAAGTCATATCAAGCACTTCTTCTAAACTATAATTCAAACTTTTAAGAAACTTAATTCTTCTTTCATTATATTCTTTTGTATATCCTAAAAGTGAAGGACTTTTATAAATCATTTTTATAATTCTATCTTTTGCATAGCCTAAGTTTTCTAAATCAGCAAACCTTTCATTTAATTTATTTTCTTTAAAAGATAAAATATTAGGGTTTAAAGTAGTTATAACTTTTATATCTTCTTCCTTAAACCCATATTTTTTTAAATGATTAAATAACTCAATAATATTATTTATCAAAGATTTATTCTCTATATTTTTAATACTATAACAAGAAAGAATTCTACTAATAGACGGAAGACTATAGTCTAAGTTTTCTAAAGCTTGTTTCATATTATTTTTCCTCTTTATATCCTTTATTTATACTACCAAAATAATTATACATAATTATATCATTACTTATTCTAATAGCTTCTTTTGTTTTATTTCTATTTTCCTCAATATAATTATCAGAAAGCGGTTTATCTTTTAATAATTTATATTCACCTTTATTATCATTATAATAAACATAATTTGTTACAAAATTACCATTTGGAAAAATTACCAAATTATCTTTTAATCCAATTACATCTTTTCCAATTGCATATGGATTATAAACTCCGAGCATATTAGACAAAGTTGGAGCCGCATCATACATTCCCATTACAGTATGAATTCTTTTAGCATATTTAGTCTTTATATTTTCATCTTTAGACCAAATTATAAAAGGTACTCTTCTATTTTGTTCGGTCCAATAATAATCAAGTTCCTTATAATTAGGATTATCTTCATCTAAAACACTATCAGTTTTATAATCATAATTATAAAACTTATTCCATTGATATGTTGAAATTCTAGCATCATGATCACCATATATAACAATAATTGTATCATCTAATAGTCCAGCTTTATCTAATTCGTCTCTTAAAGTCCCTAAAGCCTTATCTGCATAATGAGCAGACACTATATAATTACCTAATTTAGTATCATTAATATAATTATACTCTTTACCATCTTTTTTTAGTTTAACACTATAGTCACCAAATAATGGATTATATTCAAATGGCGTATGATTGCTTAATGTTATTAAAGTACCATAAAATCTTTTATGTTTTTCATTTATTTTTTTAATCTTTTGTACTGATTGTTTAATAAATGACTCATCTGAAAGACCAAAGCCAACTGTTTCATCAATATTATAGGTCTTCTTATCATATAATTTATCATAACCTAAATTCTTATGCATAACATTTCTATTCCAAAAGTCACCTGTATTAGCATGCATACTAAAGGTATAATAATCTTTTTCTTTTAAATTTTTATAAATAGTAGGAAATTCACTTTTAGAATAATTTACAAATACTATTCCAGAAGATACCGGCAAAAGGGAAGTGGCATAAGTGAATTCTGTATCACTACTAGTTCCAAAACTTACTTCAGAATAATAATTATCAAAGTATATTCCTTCATCAGCCATTTTATTAAGTTCTGGTGTTACTTCTTTACCATTTATTTTCATATCAATTAATACATTTTGCATACTTTCAGCATGCACAGCTACAACATTTTTTCCTTTAAATATATTAGTATATTTATTCTTTTTATTAGTATTTTCTTTTTGTTTATAATATTCAGTTACCTCTTTCATAGCTTTATCTTTACCAAATAAAGTAGCCATTTTAGGTTCTACACTCTTAACAATATCATTTATTTGATACAAATATACACCAAATCGAGATACTACATATTCTCTATTCCACTGACTGTAAAATCTTGAATAATCTACAGGTTTTAGTCCTAATATTAATAGAATAAATAGAATTAAACAAACACTATAAGTGTTCCTTAAAACTCTTTTTTTATGTACAGATCTAAAAGTATGATCTAGATAATATCTTTTTTTATTTTTAAAATGATAAATAAGGAGTGCTAGAGGAAGCCATAAAAATGAGAACGTTTTAAAATTAATTAAATCTATCCAGGGATTAGAACCTCCTGTTTCTGTATTTTGAAGAGCAAAAGATAAAAAAGTAATTGATATATAAGAACTATAATAAACGTAATATATCATATTAGCTAAACAAACTATAGTAGATATTATTGAAATAATAAAGATATATATAAATCTATGTTTTTTCTTAACAAAAAAATATAAACTTGCAAATAATATAGACACTAAAAGATCAGCAAAAAGTGGTGTAAAACTAAAATCTTTTATAGTAAAAAGTCTTAAAAGTATCCCATTAAATGTTGCCCCAAATATATATATAGTAAATATCTTATTATCTCTTAAGATGTTTCTTATTTCTTTTAATCTTTTTTTAATAACAATCTTATTTAGTTTCTTTTTTAATTTTTCCTTCTTCTTCATTATTTAAATACCTACCTTTACTATAATAATCAACATTTATAGCCATACCTACTACAAATAAATATGCTAAGAAATATAGCCACATCAACAGGATTAAAACACTTGCAAAATTACCATATACTTCATTATAGTTGGCAATATGTTTTATATAAAATGAAAAGCCATAAGTAACAATTATCCAACTAATCGTAGTAAAAAGTGCTCCTCTTGTAGTAGTTCTACTTTTTATCTTTTTATCAGGTGCAAAGGTATATAACATTTTTATTAAGAAAAATATAATTAAAAACGATACTATAACTTTTCCCACTTGATAAAGCCATGTATATTGATATAAAAAGTCAGTACTAATCACTGCTATTGTTATTCTTAATATAAAGTCACCCAAAAGTGGTACAATTATAACAAATAATATTAATAGAACTAGCATTATAGTCATAATAGATGATTTTACTTTTAATCTTATATAAGATGGTTGTTTAACCTTATAAAGCATATTCGATGCAATTATAATACTTCCAGGAGCATTTGAGCCTACCAAAAGGTATAAAACTAAGATAAAAAACACTCCATTAAGTTGCATATTATTAGAAAATACCACTATTACATTAGCTATACTTTTAGGAATTACAGAACTTAATAGTTCCATAAAACTTAAACTATTAGCCACGTAAGAAGCTGCAATTGTACTAACTGCTGCAATCGGAATTATACTCATTAAAAAGTAAAATGCAATTTGCCCAGGAAGTATTTGCATCTCTGGTTTTTTTAAAATTGTAATAAAAGTTTCTTTAATCTCTTTTATACTTTCCATTATTTATAATTTTGCTCCTTATCTTTACGCATAGCGTTACTTGCCTCATTAATAGCATCGTCAATTGTTTTAATTTTATCTTCAATCATACTGTAACCAATACCAGCTCCAAAATTATATGGTAGCTTTTCAAACTCTTTTGAAAGTTTATTCACATAAGTATTTACTTGAGTTTTAGTATAACCAATTAAATATAGTAAAAACTCATTACCATCAGTACGCATAATTTCACTTTTCTCAAGTTGTGTATTCATAAGAATAGCTGCAGCTTTTTTTATTAAAAGGTTACCTTCCTCACTACCATAATGATCATTTACATAACTTAAATTATTTAAATCAATCACAATTACTGCTCTTGGTGTTACCTTTACTTCATCCCATAGATCAATATTTGCTCTTAAATACTCTCTATTCTTTAAGGATGTAAGCATATCTGTATATTTTAAAACAGACTCTTTTCTAAGTAAACTAGAATGCCTTTTAGTATTTATTATAAGTACAAGTAAGAATAAAATTATAATTGGTACTAAGATTATAAGTACAATTAATAGATATGTACTAATAAAACTTGTTTCATTCATTTTATTATTTGTTATCCTATCAATACTATTCATTTTTATATCATTAGAATTACTATACATTAATATAAAGTTAATATAGTTAAATAGTGCACTCTCATCTTTTTTTATAAAATAGCTATAATTTGATTTATAATTATCTTTACAAACTACATAATAACTAGGATTATAAGCATAGTAATCTACTTCATCTAAAACCAATATCCCATCGTCAGAAATATTTTTATTAATATTATTAATCGAAGAGATTCTTGCATTAATATTTTCATTTAAATAATTCTTAATTGGAGACTTTTCTAAAGTATATAAATTTCTACCTACTAACCCTTCTTTACTACTTATAGGATAATTGTTTTTTGCTAAAGCCACAAGTGATGTATTAAATCCATTCGTAGTATAAATACCATTAGTATTATCATAATCAAAATCTATAAAAGCAATATCTAAAGTTCCATTTTCTATATCTTTAGTTAAATCTTCACTAGTTTTATAACCGATACTTTTTATATCCATAGAAGCCATATTCGAAAGCATATTAATATATTCACCAGCATAACCACCAAGTCTTCTGTTTTGTTTAAAATTATAGTTCGAACCTTTTACATAGCCATATTTATATATCCTATTCGATAAAGATGTAATATTTATATCTGATTGACCAGATGTAGTTTCATAAAAATTCTTAAATGACTTTTCTAAAGACTTAAAGTAATATTTTTCTTTAAAACTATCTAAATATTTAGTCATAATACTACTTAAAGTTTTGTGAGAAACAGATCTTAAAACTATTTTATTAGAAATATTATCAAAATCATAATTAATATAATACTTATTAAAAGCTATTTTGTCTAAAATTAATCCTCTTGGAGCAATTATATAGTTAACTCCTCCTGCTTTAAGAGAATTAACTAAAAGATTAGAATCTTTAAACTCTTTAAATACTAGGTTAGTTCCTAAAGTATTTTTTAAAATCTTAGAATCACTAGAAAGAACTCCAATTTTAAATAAAGAAACATCTTTAATAGAATCTACTTTTTCATCTTTAAGACCAACTAATACATAGTTATCTTCTGCTATTTTGATATCATTATCCTTAGTAGCTGTCCCATATTTAACTGTTGCAATAGATAATGGACTTAACTCAGTATTCTCACCATAATTATAAGATATTTTATTGAATTTAAGTTCAGTATCTGTTTCGATTTTTTTTAAATAATCAAAAACTATACCAGATCCATTATCAGAAATAATATTAATATTATTAGGAACACTAATATCAATTAATGTATCTTTATGATTTTCAATCCATTTTTTTTCTTTAATAGTAAGATTAGTATCATCATCTCTTAGATTAAAGAAAACATATATTGAAGTAAATAAAAGAACGATAACGGTTATTAATACCAAAAGTTTTAAATAACTTTTATCTTTGTTCTTACTTACCTTTTTTTTCTTTTTAGTCATTTTTTTACTCCTTAAAATTTAAACTTTTTAGAGGTACTTCCCTTATATCCAATAAAAGGATAACCTTTACTATCTTTGTCTTTATTAGTAACAAACATTTGAACATCAAAGTATCCAGTTTGAGCTTCAGTTAAATTTTTAGTAATAATACTAGATAGGTCCTCAGCATCACTCACTTTAGTTTTTTCTCCTACTTCAATTATTACATTAATAATTCTTCCTTTTATATCAATTTTAGCACTCAAAACACTTTTTTCTTTTTCCAAAGCATCAACTATTTTGCTTTGATCATCCTTAGACAAAGCTACTTTTTCTATACCATCTAATCTATTACCATATTGTGGTCTTCCATTTGAAGGCATAATCATACTATAAAAAACTGTTCCAAATATAAACATAATAACAAATATTGCAAGTACTACAAAAGTAAACTTATTATCTTTTAAACCTTTCACTTATACTTCCTCCCTTATATTATCTATATTATACAATACATTATTTTTTAAATCAATTTTTATTTATCTAAAACTTTCTTTAAAACTTCATCACAAGTTTTAGGATTGATTTTACCTTTAGATTCTTTCATAACCATACCCATTAAAAACTTAAATAGATTGGTTTTACCATTTTTATATTCCTCTACTTGGTTAGGATATGAAGAAAGTACATTTTCAATAAATGACTCTATTTCATCATCCTTCATTTCAATTAAATCTTTTTCTTTAAGTAAAGCATCTATACTTTTATCCGTTTCTAGAAAATCTTCAAGAATTATTTTAAATGTTTTAGAAGATATTTTATTAGTACTTAAAGCACTTACTAATTCTATAAATCTATCCTTAGATAAATTAATATCTAATATGTTCATACTATTTTTATTTAAATATGAAGAAATATCACCAAGAAGTATATTACTAGCTACTTTAAAATCAATATTTGTATCTAAAAAATTATTTATGTAATCTGATAAAGGTTTATTATTAAGTATTTTAAAAATATTTATTTCACTAATACCCTTTTCTAAGTATGCCTTTTCTCTTTCTAAAGGAGTTAAAGGAAGAGTAGCTTTTATTTTTTCTATATCATTATCAGTAAGATATAAATAAGGAATATCAGGTTCTGGAAAATATCTATAGTCATTTTCAGTATCTTTATATCTCATAAAAATAGTTGATTCTGTTTTTTCATCGTATTTTCTTGTATCTGGTAATAACTTTTCACCTTTTTCAAGTAAAGTACTTTGTCTTTTCACTTCATAATTAATTGCTTTTTCTATATTAGATATTGAACCAATATTTTTAATTTCAGAACGAACTCCAAGTTCTTCTGTTTTACTTACTGATACATTTACATCAAATCTTATTGATCCTTCTTCTATTTTAGCATCAGAAACTCCTAGGTAAAGCATAAGTTTTCTAAGAGCTTCAGCATAAGTAGTAGCTTCCTTACTACTTTTTAAATCTGGCTTTGAAACTATTTCAATTAAAGGTACTCCAGATCTATTATAGTTAAGAAGCGTTTTACCCTTTCCATGCATACTTTTAGCAGTATCTTCTTCAATATGTATTCTTTCAATACCAATTTTTTTATAAGTGTCACCTATTTTTATTTCTAAATAACCATTTCTTCCAATCGGAGTTTCCCACTGTGTTATTTGATAACCCTTAGGAAGATCAGGATAAAAATAGTTTTTACGATCAAAATGCATTTTATGAGCTATATCCATATTAAGTCCTAGGCATGCTAAAACAGCTTTATCAACAACACTTTTATTTACTGTTGGGAGAACCCCAGGATAAGCTAAATCTATTTCGTTTATATTAGTATTTTGAGGACTTTTATAATTATTTAAAGATGGTGAAAAAACCTTAGAATTAGAATTTAATTCTAAATGTACTTCTATTCCAATTGTAGGTTTATAACTATTCATTTTCATCACCTCTTGGATTCAAATTTAAACTTAGTTCTTTTTCTATATATGATGCAAACTTATAAATAGTTTTTTCATCAAATTTATTTGCTATTATTTGCATACCTATTGGAAGATTAGTACTACTAAATCCTATTGGAAGACTCATTCCAGGAAGACCAGCAAGATTTACTGGAATAACTAAAATATCATCTAAGAAAGCCTTATTAGGATCATTACTTGTTTCATCAACACTATATGGAAGGCATGTAGAAGAAGGCCCTAGAACTAAGTCATAATCTTTAAAAAGATTATCAAATTCCATTTTTATTTTATTACGTAATTTTAACGCTTTATTGTAATATATTTGTACGTTAGAACCAGATAAAAGGAAAGAACCTACCATTATTCTTCTTTTTACTTCTTCTCCAAACGAAGCACTCCTTGTATTGTAGAAATGATCATCTGCATTTAAAGAATTAGAAGCACTATATCCATATTTAATACCATCAAATCTTGCTAAATTAGAAGATGCTTCTCCTAACGCTATTATTTGATATAAAGGAACTGAGTAATTTAAATATGGTATATCTTTAAAATCAACTGTTACTCCTTTAGACTTTAATAAATCAATAATAGTATAAAATTTATCCAAAATTTCTTTATCGATTAAATCAGAGACATAAAAATTGGGAACAACAACTTTCATACCGTATATATCTTCACCAATTAACCTTGTATAATCCTCACTTGATCCTACACTTGTAAGATCATTTTCATCTTTTTTACTTATAATATTAAGCATATAAGCGTTCTCTTTAACATTACGAGTAATTGGACCTATTTGATCAAGAGATGAAGAAAAAGCAGTGAGTCCAAATCTTGATACAAGACCATAAGTTGGTTTTAATCCAACTGTCCCACAAAAAGCTGATGGTTGTCTTATAGAGCCACCTGTATCTGAACCTAAAGTAATTGGGCAAATTCTTTGTGATACTGAAACAGCAGATCCTCCAGAAGATCCTCCTGAAACTAAAGAATTATTCCATGGATTTAAACATGGCCCGAAAAAACTTGTTTTATTAGATGACCCCATAGCAAATTCATCCATATTAAGTTTCCCAAGTATAATCATATCGTTTTCTTTTATTAGTTTTGTAACAAAAGCATCATAAGTTGGGATAAAATCTTTAAGCATTAAAGAACCACACGTAGTTTTTATACCACGAGTCATAATATTATCTTTCAAAGCAACTGGTATTCCCCATAAAATATTATCAGGATTAGGCTCAGTAAGCTCTTTAGCAACACTTAAAGCTCCTTCTTTATCAACAGTTATAAAACTAGTACATTTATCATTTTCTATTCTATATATTGCTTCATTCACAAGATCTAAAGGTGTTATTTCTTTAGAAACAAGCATACTATGAAGCTTATCTATACTTAAATCTAAATAATTACTCATCAAAAACACCTGCCACTTCAATAAAGCCTAATTCATGCAAAGGAGCATTTTCTATTAACTCATCACAATTATTTGAATTAACTGGATTATCCTCTCTTAACGCACATTGATTATTACTTGGACTAATCATAATATCTCCATCTATATCTAAATCTTTTATTTTATTTATTTCATTAAAAATCATGTATAATTCACGTGCATATTTTTCTTCCTCGTCTTTTGTTAACTTAAGACGTGCAAGAGATGCAACATGAAGCGTTTCTTCTTTAGTTAGTTTTTCCATATTTCTTTTCCTTTCCAAAAGTATTATAGCAAAAAAATAAGTATAAGTCTATTACTCATACTTATCTATTATTTCTATATAATAATTACTTCAAACTATCTATTTCTTTATATCTATCAATGATAGAATTACAAAGATTTAGTTTTAAACAAAATATCTAACCACCCTATAATATTATATTTTCATATCAGAAAAATAAATATTTTAAAAAACTAGTTTTCAAATTGTTTTACTGAAATTTTTGTTATAAGACTACCTTCAATCTTAGTAACACCATAATCTATCCATTGTCTAAGTTCAAATGATTTTTCTTCACCTGGTTTTACTAAGCCATCATCCAACTTATACGCTTTAATTACGCCCTTACTACCTTCACCAGTAAGTTGTACTTCTTCTAAAGTGCCAACATACTTTGGTTCAATAATAGAAGAACCATTTAAATTAATTTTAATTTTAGATAAATTATCCATATTAGAACCTTCCATTACATTTAATGTAACAAAATATTCTACATCTCTTTTACAATTATTTTTTATTTTATATGTATAAGGCGTAGTTTTTTTGCCATCCTCATCACTAATAGGCACAACTTTATCTAAACTTACACTACCACCATCTTTTAATGAAGACTCTAAACATTTAGTTGACATACTGTCAATACTACCTTCAATTTTGTCAAATCTAAAACCGCCCATATATAAACCAACTATTATTATAAATGAAGCAATTATTAATGTAACAAGTACCATTATAAATACTTTTAATTTTTTATTTATCATACTATCACTACTCTTTCATTATAAGTATATACTAAAACTAATTACATTTCAATTATTTTAAATAAACTATTAAAGTAGAAACTAAAGTAATAAGAAATAAAAAGTAAAAAAATCCATGAAGTATATTTATACTAAAATCTTTATCCTTACTAGTTAATTCCTTAATATTCTTAATAAATAATACCAAAAGTGATATCGATACTAATGTTGTAAATACTATAAGTAATATTTTAACTATTTTAGTCTTAAATATAAAATTAAGTATAGATATAACTAAAAGTATAGCATTAATAATAACTAAAAGGATTTTTAAAATATTTTTATTACTTTTATATATATAAATTTCATCTATATATTTTGGAACAATCCATATAGCAAGTATTAAAGATACTAATGTAAAAATTATCAAAGATAAAAGCTTATTATTTAAATAATTTAATAATAGGTATGCAAAACATATTGGTACTATTACAAGTTCTGCTGCAAGTTTTTTATTTTTCATTTTTACCTCCATAAAATAACTTAAATATTCCATAATCTGGATACTTTGTAAACACTAAATTTTCTTTAGTAACCGGATGAATAAAATCTAATTTATATGCAAAAAGTGCAAGTTCTTTTCCTTTACTATTACTATATCTACTTTCTCCATATAAAGGACAATTTATATTTTTAAATTGAAGTCTTATCTGATGATGCCTACCTGTTAAAAGACTTACTTTAACTAAAGATAAACCATCTTTCTTATCTATTTCTTTATATTCCAACTCAGCATATTTTCCATTTTTTTCATCAGTTATAAAACTAGTACCATCTTCTCTTTTAGCAATATAGTCTATTAATGTTCCTTCTTTTTTAGTTAAATTAGGAATAACACATAAATATGTCTTTTTAAATACCTTATTTTTAATCTGTTCAGAAAGTCTTTTAGCAGCCTTACTAGTTCTAGCAAAGACCATTATACCACCAGTCGGCCTATCTAAACGATGAACTAATCCTAGATATACCTTACCCGGTTTATCATACTTTTCCTTAATATACTCTTTCAGCAAAGAAAGCATATCTTTATCTCCAGTTATATCGCTTTGTGAAAGAACACCATAAGGTTTTACAACTACTAGAAGATGATTATCTTCGTATAATATTTCAATATTTTTATATATTTTATTTTTCATATCTTCCAAATACTCCAGCAGGTAATATTAATCCATTTTTAGCTTTAATACCTAATTCTCCAACTTCTATTTTACCTTTTTTATTACCTAGTATAAGCTTTAAAATATTACCTAGGACTTCAGAAGATATACCAGCTGTGTAAGAATTAATTATAAAGAATAAAGGATCATCTACTAATATTTCTTTGCACAAAGAAACAAGATTAAACAAGTCTTTATCAAGTGACCAAACCTCTTTATTTGCTCCCCTTCCAAATGATGGTGGATCCATTATAATAGCATCATATTTATTACCTCTTCTTATTTCCCTTTTGACAAATTTAATACAATCATCTACTAAAAATCTTACATTTTTATCTTCCAAGTGAGAACTTTTTACATTTTCTTTAGCCCATTCAATCATTCCTTTTGATGAATCGACATGAACTACATCAGCACCAGCATTTAAAAGAGCACAAGTAGCACATCCAGTATATGCAAATAAATTAAGTACTTTAATTGGTTTAGAATTAATCTTTTTTTCCTCTTTTACTTTATTCATCATAAAATCCCAATTT
>CAJONL010000007.1 GCA_905235875.1 uncultured Bacilli bacterium | reverse complement strand
GTTGCTCTATCCAGCTGAGCTACCAGGACAACTTTATTCAAAAACTGAATACAAAAAGATTATACAATATAATTTATTATTTTTCAATATCTTTTTTATTTTTTTCTATTATTTTTTTATTATTATTATAAATTATTACTTTGTTTATATTATAATTATCAAATAACGTCTTAATAAAAGCCTCACTATCACTATAAGATATTTTTTTATCAAGATTTATAATTAAATTTTTATTATTAAGTTTATAATTTAATATATTAATATTATCTATAAAGCTTATTAAATTATTATTTTTATTATACTCTGATACTATTAATTCAAGTTTATTTTTATTACTACTTATATATTTAGTTACTGGAATACTATAATATTTATTATTATCTTTACCATAATAATTCATAACTATTTTGACTATATCATTAGTGCTATTTACTTCGTATGTTTTATTGATACCAAAATTCTTAGTTAAAACTTTTTTTAATTTTTTACTAGTCTTAGGAACATATTTAAGCATTTTACCATCAGCATATATTTCTATTCCTAAAATATTATCATCAGTAACAGTATAAATTAATGCTTCGATCATTTTTTCAGATTGATCCTTATCTATATTTAGTAATTCCTTAGAAAAATATATTTTAACTATATTATCTTCTATCACTATATTTTCAACTTTAGTATTCTCAGGAAGTATAGGTTTAAAATAACTAGGCAAAAGTATATTTCTATTATTTTCTTTAATCATAGTCTCAAGTTTTTGCTTAATAGTATCTTCTAATGATAATTTTTTATCTACATATATACTTACTTTAGATACATAATTATCATTATTTATGGTATATATATAACTTTCTTTTACATGTTTTTTCCTAGTATCAGTATTAATATTAGTTTTTGATACACCATATAAAATAAAAACAATAAAAAATACTAAAGTACTAATAAAAATTCTTCTTAACGCTTTTCTTCTTAACATACTAAATTATATGAAAAGACATGTAATTTATAACATGTCTATAAAGATATCTCATTTAATTTTAAAAGTTCAACTACTGCTGCTGCTCTTCCCTTTACTCCGAGTTTTTGCATAACATTTGATATATGATTTCTTACTGTTTTTTCTGAAATACCAAGGGAAGAAGCAATTTCTTTAGTAGTTTTATTTTTAGTTAAAAAAACAAAAACTTCTTTTTCTCTTTTTGTAAGTACTTTATTTTTGATAATGTTCCCCTCACTTTCTAAGCCTTGGGTGGTTTTATATCTTTCATATTATTTTATGAAAAAAACAAATAATAGTGAGAGTATTTACCTAGTTTAAGAAAATTTTACTGATATTTGCATAAATTCTTCATATTCTTCTTGAACACTTCGAATAATTTTATTAGCTAATTTAACATCATGTTTTTTTGAATTTATAACTACCTCAACTTTATTATCAGTTTGTTTTACATAACTATCTAAATTAAAATTATCTTTTATTTTTTTACTTATGTTTTCTTCTTTTGCTTTATAATTATTAATTACTTTTATTTGTTCATAAGCTTTATTTTTTTCATCTAAACTTTTACTTTTATCACTCATTACGCTTTTTAAATTTTCAATAGAATTAGCTCTTTCAGAATCAAGCTCTATTTTTAATGTTTCTATATAACTTGTATTTTCACCATTAACTTCTTTTGATTTTTTACTTTCCTTTTCATCATTATTTTTATTTTTATTACTATTATCACTAATATTTATATTTTCACTTTTGAGCATTTCATCAGGCATAGTTATATAATAAATACTAAGTACTAATATTAAACTAAATAATGTTAAAAACCATAGTCCCTTCTTATTAATCATAAAATTTTCCTCCCTAGTAAATGTTATGTTAAGAAGAAAAAATATATGCAATAAAAAAGACGGAAAACTTTAATTTGTTTTTCATCTTAATTATTTATACTCAGTATTTTTTACAATATCCCAAAGTAGGTTTTGAAGCACCTAAACATTTATAGCATCTATAGTAAGACCCTTTTTTTGCTATTTTCTTTTTTGCAGCATTCCATGAATAATATTTTCCTGAAATAGTACATTTTTGAGTAATAGTTTTTTTCTTTGTTGTTGTTTTTTTCTTTGTTGTTCCTTGTTTCTTATATGTAAGAGATTCACATTTTAATGGACTTTTACTTATGGTTCTATAATAGCTTCCACAAACACATTTGCCATTT
>CAJONL010000006.1 GCA_905235875.1 uncultured Bacilli bacterium | reverse complement strand
TATATCTGTATTACCGATAGATTCAATTTTTACACCAGTGAAGAAAGTAAATTATTCTGTAGAAAACACAAGAGTTGGACAAATGGTTGACTTTGATAAATTAGTTATAGAGATATGGACAGATGGAAGCTTAAAAGCATATGAAGCATTAAGCTTAGCTGCAAAAGTAATAGTAGGACATCTTGAATTATTTATAGATTTATCAGAAACAGCAAAAAATACACAGGTAATGGTAGAAAAAGAAGAAACTAAGACTGCAAAAGTTTTAGAAATGTCTATAGAAGATTTAGAATTATCAGTAAGATCATTCAATTGCTTAAAAAGAGCAGGAATTTCAACAGTTCAAGATTTAACAAACAAAACTGAAGCTGATATGATGAAAGTTAGAAATTTAGGAAAGAAATCATTAGACGAAGTAGTTAATAAACTACATTCATTGGGATTAAACTTTGCTAAAGAAGATGAATAAAGAAGATAAGAAAGGGTGAAGAAAGTGGCTAAAAATAGAAAGTTAGGTAGAACAACTGATCAGAGATTATCAATCTTAAGAACATTAACAACAGACTTAATCCTTTATGGAAAAATAGAGACAACAGAAGCTAGAGCTAAAGAAGTAAAATCAATAGCTGATTCATTAATAGCATTAGCTGTCAAAGAAAAAGATAATTTTGAAATGGTAGATGTTAAAGTAAATCGTGCAAAATTAGACGATAAAGGAAATAAAGTAACTGAAAAAGTAAAAAGCAAAAATGGTAAAGAATATCTAAAAGTTGTAAGAGAAGAAGTTACAGAATCTAGACAAAAAGATATGCCTACAAGATTAAATGCAAGAAGAAAAATAATGAGAAATATAAATAAAGTTAAAGATGAAAAAGGAAAGAATATAGACTTACCATCAAAACTATTCAACGAGATAGCACCAAAATACGAAACAAGAGTTGGTGGATATACAAGAATAATCAAATTAGGACAAAGACGTGGAGATGCAGCAGAAGTTGTCTTATCAGAATTAGTATAGAATATCGTGGAAATTTTTGAAAAAAATTTACTCGATATAGTAATAGAATAAGACAAACTGAGCGCAGCAGAAGTTGTCCTATTAGAGCCAGTATAATGGATATTAGATAAAAGCAGGTTATAAACCTGTTTTTATTTTTATATTCTTAGGAAAATCATCTTTTTATATACAATCTCCATTTGACATTATATAAAAGATATTATAGAATAAATAAAAATCAAAAGAAAAGAGGGAAAATCAAATGAAAGATTTCATAGAAAAAATAAAAAATAACAAATATACATTTGACATCATGCTTGGAATAATTATAATCTTATTAGCATTGACAGTAACACTTATGATTATAAAAGGAATAAAAAATAATAAAATTAGTGAACTAAATAATACTGTTTTGACAATGGAAAAAGCTGAGAAAGATAGATTAAAAAACAGTGATGAATATTATGAATTTGAACATATAATACTAGCTTTTGCGCAAACAAAATACTATCAGGCATATAATTATTATTCTAAAGATTATTTTAAAACAGATGAAATAACAGAAATCAATGAAAAAACATACTATAAGATCTATAGAATGGATGAAATAAAAGAAATTTTTACGGAGAAAGAGCTTGAAAAATTTATAAAAGATGAAAAGATAGTAATAAGAGGAGAAGACTATTATATACCTACAGAATCGACGGCAGAAAATGAGTTATATGTATATGAAAAAAGTGGTGAAATGGCAATAAGAGAAATAGGAAAAGACAGAATTGAATTTGCAGTAGAAGAAGTATACTATAACTCTGAAGATGGATTATATGATATAAACGATACGAATTCAAAAGCAAATAAATTTGTTTTAATAAAAGAAAATGGTATATGGAAGGTAGAAGAATTCACAAAACCAAATTAAAATTTCCAAAGGGGATAGTCTGTAAAAAAATAAAATAAAAAATAAAAAAAGTATTGACAATAGAAAGAAAAAGTAGTAATATATTTAAGACGCTGATTGAAGAAGGCGACATAATATTAAAAAGCGTAT
>CAJONL010000005.1 GCA_905235875.1 uncultured Bacilli bacterium | reverse complement strand
TAAAGTAAAAACAAATATACATTATGAATAAATTCATATTCAGATTCGCTAAATAATGTACATTTTGTTGCTAGCAAATTAATACTATTTATAAAGAAATCTAACATTTTTATCACCATCACTTTATAATCACTATTATTATAACAAAAAGATAAATAAAAAAAAAGTATAAAACAATAAGTTTTATACTTTTTACATAAACTAAATTAACAACTACCACGTTGAGCAACACATTTAAAACACAATTTATTTTGAGCATTAGCTGTTTCACCTTCACTATTTCCACTTCCCAAAGCATCAAATACTAATTGAACCACTAATACAATAAAGAATATTGCTGCACCATAAATTACTCTTCTTAAGAATGAATTTAAATTTTCTTTAATTTTCTTTTCATCACCACTTATAACAGCCTTTGCTAAATCAATTGTACCAAGAAGAATTATAATAACTGGTACTGCAATTTGAATCCAGAAAACAATAGAACCAACAAGTTTCCAAATTCCCTTTGTTTTTTCACAAAAGCTTTTGTCAGCAACAAGAAATTGAACTCCATTCATTAACATATCTAACATAAACATTACCTCTTTCTTTTTCTTATTTCGTTTATTAATTACTTAATCTACATATAGAATAACACACTAGTTAATTAGTGTCAAACTATTTTTATTAAAGTTTTTTACTATTTACATTTCATCTACACTTTTAGAATGTGAACCACTATTATTATTTGAATTATTACTATTATAGTTACTTGATTCACTACTTCCACTATCTGTTGTATAATTATCAGGATTAGTTATTGAATTTTTACTAGCTTCTGCATATTCAACACAACTTCTTGTATGTGGTTTAGAAGAACATTGCCAACATATTTTATTATCACCTTGATCTAAATCAACATTTAATAGACCAAATACCATCTTAACTATAGGAAAAACAAAGAATATTGCAACACCATAAATAAGTCTTCTTATAAATGCTTTTTGAGCATCTTTTATCTTTTTATCTTCTCCTGCTATTACTGCTTTACCTAAATCAAGAGTACCTAAAAGTACCACAATTATTGGTATAGCAATCCTAATTATATAAATAATTTCACCAATTAATTTCCATATTCCCGCTGTATTAGCACAAAAATTAGTATCCATATATAACACCCCACTCAACTTGGCTAATTATACCACTTTTTGTTTAAAAAGTCAATAATACATCTCTATTTAATTATAGCATATATTATTTTTTAAGCAATAGTTTTTAAAATTATAAATTTTAGTTAGCTATAATTTTCTTAATATTAATCACTTCTTTTTCTAAATTACTATTATTATAATTTTTAAATAAATAATCATATCTAAATATATAAAATCCTTTATAATTATTAATCTTTCTAGATACTTCTATTTGTCTTTTTAAAATACTACTTTCTTCTAGCCACTCATATTTACCAACACCTGCCCATTTGTCAATAGTTCCTGATTTATATAAAGATAAAGCTACATAAAAATCTTTATTTTTTACATTTAAATTACTCCATGTTTCAAGTGCTTTTTCATATGGTAAACTACTATTATTAAATCCATAATAAAGTTGAGGTATTATAAAATCTATATAATTACTTTTTAGTACTTTTTTTACATCTAAGTACTCTTCATTTAAATTATTTTCTATATTACCAGAAGGACTTATACCAAATCTTATATTCTTATTTACACTTTTAATAGTTTTATAACTTTCCTTTAATAATTTATTAATATGATAAATTCTATAAGAACTTATACTTTTACCTAAATTATTTTCTTTATAATTATTTAAATCAATAGTCTTACTAGGATAAAAATAATCATCATATATTACTCCATCTATATTATAGTTTTCACACAATTCTTTTAAACCCATAGTTATATAATTTAACACTTCTTTTCTACTTGGATTTAAATATATACCACCATTACCCTCTTCTATTATATCAGTACCAAACCATTTATAATAATAATTATTTTTATTAATATCAGATCTACTATTTATATTTCTAATTCTATAAGGATTTATCCAAGCATAAATACTAATATTATTACTTTTAGTTTTTTTTATAAAATAATCCAATATATCAAGTTTTAACTTATCTCCTTCATTATTAACTATAGTATGAGAAGATAAATATATTTTAGAATTATAAATACTATCACTAAATGGTCTAACCTCTAGAATAATACTATTAAGTCCAAAGTTTTTAATATTATCTAACATTTTATCTATTATTTTTTCTTGTTTATATTTACTTTTGCCTTTTAAAACTTCTAGATCTATATATGAAATAAAAACTCCTTTTTCTTCTCTTTTATTAGTAGTATTCATACTAATAACTTTTCTAGTATTATTAACATAACTATCATTATTGTTAGAACTACTATTCTCACCAAAATAAGAAAAAACTAAAAAAATAGATACTCCTAGTATAAGTATTATTATTTTATTCTTCATATCTTTTCTCCAAATAATCTTTTTCTGTAATATATTTATTATTAAATAAAATTACATGCGTTTTATCCCTATAAAAATTATTTTTATTATTAATAGTTTTATACTTTTTAAACCTTATTTTATCTATATATCTTTCTAATAAAAATTTATTATACAAATAGCTTTGCCTTTTTATATATAATAAAAGTTCAAATATAATTAATATACTCATTAGTAAAAAGTTAATATTTTTATAAATACATAAAGCTAATATAATTGTTATAAAAGATATTACAATAGCAATTTTATTACTTTTCCTATAAGAAATCTTTTCTTGAAGTAATAAATTAACTAACATACCTCCATCTAAAGGATAAATAGGAAGAAGATTAAATATTAAAAGAGCTAGATTATAACTCTTCATAATATTTATATTTCTATAACTAATAAATCCATTTAAAAATAATATATAAATAATTAAAAAGAATATTATTTGAAATATTGGACCAAATATAAGAATTAAAAACTCTTCTTTAATTGGTCTATTTATTTTATCATCAAATTTTATACAACCTCCGAATGGATAAATAGTTATATTTTTTATATTCCACTTAAAATATAATCCTAGAGATAAATGGCCTATTTCATGAACTATAATTAATGAAAATATCATAAAAAATTCTTTAAACATACCTGATAGAAGCGAAAGAACTAATATAAAATAAGAAAAGGGATGAATTTTTAATTTACTTAATATATTCTTTATAATCTAAATACTTTCCATCTTTTTTAAAACATAAATAAAAGTAATTATCCACTTCTCCAATTAATTCTTTTTTTTCTATATAATCATAAACGTTCACACTTGTATTCTTTAATTTTCCATAAAGTGTAAGTGTTCCATCAGTTTGTTCTACTATTACTGTTTTACCTATTCCTTTTTTGTTACCTACAAAGATAACAATTCCTTCTTTTATATTAGGTACTAAGAAGTTTTTTTCAGTATATATCTTCACACCATTTTTATATTTTTTAATCTTTTTATAATTTATCTTTTGATCAAAAACTAGAGCACTTTTACTTTTAGTTAACGATTCAAAAGGAAGTATATCTCCAAAATGTCTTTTATAAAAATTATTTATTCTACTAACACTAAATTTATTTTCGATAATATCCTTCACATCATGCTTTAATTCTTGATTTCCTTTTAGTGTTATAAGTCCTATAAGAACTATTAAAATACAAACAAACATCTTTATAAAAAAACTATATATAAAGCTTTTTTTATTACTACTTTTTTTCATATACTTATCTACAAATTTATATTTCACTATTATCACCAGTAAAAATTATGATAAAAAGTATATATTATTTACTATTTTCGAAACCTAATATTCGACTTTTCATTATAATAAGAGATAAAACTATATATAAAGTATTTAATAATATACTATTATATATTTTATAGTAAAAGTCATTTATTACTAAAGTATTATAGTTTAATAATTTTAAAATTAAGAATATATAGAAATCATATAATATAAATCCAAATATTGATATCAGAAAAATATTAATAATATTTTTTTCTTTAATTTTAAAAAAAGTATGTAAAAACAAATAATAAAACATGAAATATGAAGTGTTCAAAAAAAACACAAAACTAAACATTAAGTCATATAAAATACCTAGAATAATAATAGATATTAAAAACACTTTTTTTTCTACTACTGAATAGATAATAGGAATACTACTTATTAAAATAAGAGGAAAAAAAATATTTAAATTGCTATAGGAACTAGTAAAAAATATACTAAAATAGTCTATAATTATAGTTACAATATAATATATCATTTTACAAGTACCATTACATATAAAACATTATTTATATCACTTGAAATATTTACATCTAAAATACTTGCTAAATCATAAGAGTCTTTTTTTATATTTTCTACTTTACCTATTTCTATCCCTTTTGGATTATTATCTAAACCACTTGTCATTACTAAATCACCTTTTTCTATTGTTTTATCGCTAGATATTAACTCTACTTTTAAAAAAGGTTTATCATACTTATATATTTCTCCATAACTTACTTTATCTTTAGATGATACTTCAACTGATATTTTATAATTATTAGTATTACTTGTAATAAGCTCTACACTTGAAGTTTTATATCCAGCATTTTTTATTATTCCTATTATTCCATTTTCACTTAGTACTAAACTTTTATTTTTTATACCATCTTTAGTACCTTTATCAATAGTAAAAGTATTAAACCAATACATTTTATTTCTATATATTACTTTACTATATATTTTTTTATAATCAGTATATCCTTTTAAATTATTTAGTTTTTTTATATTTTCTAATTCCAAAGTATTAGTTTTTAGTTTACTATTAATTAGTTTTTGTTTTATTATTTCTTT
>CAJONL010000004.1 GCA_905235875.1 uncultured Bacilli bacterium | reverse complement strand
CAACCAAACATATTTGACATACAAAGTGAAACTCTTCCTCACTACATTCTTTATAAAGTAAAATATTATTTCTTACAGTATCCGTAAACAAATACTCATTACTAGTAACATAAGTTATATTAGAACGTATATTCTCTAAATGATAATGATTAATATCAATACCAGAGATTCGAATAGAATCATAATCAACATCAATATAACGAAGTAACATCTTCAATAAAGTACTTTTCCCTGTACCACTTTCACCACTCAATAGAACTTTCTCTCCTTTATGAATAACTAAATTCAAATTATCAAACAATTTTTTACTACCAAATTGATAAGTCAAATTATGAAACATAATATCTCCATCTAATTGATAAGACAAATAAAAATAATTATTTAAAAAATTATCTTTAGAAATCATAAAGATTTCTTCTACTCGATTAAGGGATAATATAAAAGAATCATACTCTTCAATAACTGACAATAATCGATAGAAACAATTTAAAAAATAAGAGAAAAAAGTTTGAAAAACAATCAAAGTACTAAGAGTTAACTTATTCTTTATAACATAAAAAGAACCAACTCCATAAAGAATAATAAAAGTAATATCATAAATATTATTTTTGAAGAAATCATATATTTCACTCAATAAACGATAACGATAAATAGATTCTAAAAAAGATTTATAATTAATAGAAAACTTATCAACCAATCTTTTTTCCATATGACTCCCTTTTATAGTATCAACATTAGATATTCCTTGAATAATATAAGAATTAATAGTATCTTCCCCTTTACTTACTTTCGATAACAATTTTTTCTTTTTCTTATCAAAGAATATAGTCAATACTAAAAATAATAATAATGGAACCATAATGAGAAATGTTAAATTTCTATTATATTGGAATAAAATAAAGAAAAAAAGAAGCAAACTAATAATATCCGTAGTCGCAACACAAAAAAGATTACTAATAAATCCACGAATCACATTCAAATCACGAAATCTTGAAACAACTTCTCCAGTAGTTCTATCTTTATAATATAAATATGGAAGTAAAAGTAATTGCTTATAAGTAAGAGAAGTCGTCTCATAATCAAAAATAGATATCCATTTTTGTAATAAAAGATTTCGAAGAAAGAGATTAATATTTTTAAAACCATATAAAATTATCAATAAAATACTAAAAGAGTATAATGGATAGGACAAATTATAATTAATAGAATATTCAAGAAGATATTTAAAATGAAAAGATGCTGCTATATTTAGAATAAAATAACAAAAAGATAAAATAACTATGAGAAAAAGAGTCTTTTTGTTTTCTAAAAATAAAGTTTTAATATTCTTATAAATAATATTTTTCTTTTTAATAATTGGTAATTTCTTTTTAGGTTTTAAAAATAAATAATTAGAGCTTGATAATAATGCAAACTCTGAAAAAGAGATTATTTTTTTACCTTTAGCGGGATCCATTAAAGTTACACGTTGTTTCTTTAAATTCATTTCATATAGAACTACAAAATGTTTATAACTCTTATTCACAACAAAGTGGGCAATACAGGGTAAGTTATTTACATTTATATCTTCTAGTTTTCCTGTAACACCTGTTGCTTCAAACCCAATTTTTTCAGCGCCTTCTATTAAATGAAACAAAGAAACACCATCTTTTGTAGTATGAGTTATTTCTCTTAAATATTCTTTCGATACTTCTCCCCCATAAAATCGAATAATAGATAAGAGACAACAAATACCACAATCCTTAATTCCATCCTGCAAAACTACTTTCACTTAGATTACTCTCACCTCCTATTTTAATTATTCGCAAAAAAATTAAAAATGTCCAAAAAAAAGAAGAGTTTTTTCACTCTTCGCGGGAAAAACACACTCCATAACCAAACGCGTGATAATTGATAAGGAATAAGAAAAAACATTTTTTCTCGGTATTTTATCCCAAAAAAATAATAACATATTTTTTTACTTGAAACAAGAAATACCTTAAATGAAAGTAAAATTGACATCACTTTTAAGAATTATGTACGAAAAAAAGTCTTGAAAACAAGACTTTAATAATCAAATGGTCGAGAAGACAGGATTTGAACCTGCAACCTCATGGTCCCAAACCACGTGCTCTACCAAGTTGAGCCACTTCCCGATTATGGTGCGCCCGAAGGGATTCGAACCCCTGACCTTTTGGTTCGTAGCCAAACACTCTATCCAACTGAGCTACGAGCGCAAGACACTTGTTCAGCTACTGAATTAAATTGTCTTAAATAAAAATGGTGGCTCCAGCGGGAATCGAACCAGCGACACAGGGATTTTCAGTCCCTTGCTCTACCGACTGAGCTAT
>CAJONL010000003.1 GCA_905235875.1 uncultured Bacilli bacterium | reverse complement strand
TAAGAAATATAATTTTCCTTCTTGGATTGTAAATTCCATATCTTGCATATCTCTATAGTGATTTTCAAGTTTATGTGCTAATTCCATAAATTCTTTATAGCATTCTGGTAAGTCTTGTTCAAGTTTTGTAATAGGTTCTGGAGTTCTAACTCCTGCTACTACATCTTCTCCTTGAGCATTAATTAAGTATTCACCATAAATACCTTTTTCTCCAGTAGATGGATTACGTGTAAATGCAACTCCAGTACCTGAAGTGTTACCCATATTACCAAATACCATTGCTTGAACGTTAACAGCAGTTCCCCAATCACCTGGAATATCATTCATACGACGATATACAATTGCTCTTGGATTATCCCAAGATCTAAATACAGCTTTAACAGCTCCCATTAATTGCTTTTTAGCATCTTGTGGAAAATCTTCTCCATTCATAGCATCTTTATAAACTTTTTTGAATCTTACTACTAATTCTTTTAAATCATCAGTATCAAGTTCAGTGTCATATTTAACACCTTTTTCTTCCTTTAACTCATCAATAATTTTTTCAAAGAAAGATTTAGGTACTTCCATAACAACGTCTGAATACATTTGAATAAATCTACGATATGAATCATACGCAAATCTAGGATTTCCGGTTTTCTTAGCAAATCCTTCTACTGCCTCATCGTTTAGACCTAAATTTAAAATTGTATCCATCATACCAGGCATAGATGCTCTAGCACCTGATCTTACTGATACTAAAAGTGGATTTTCATTATCTCCAAACTTCTTTCCTTGCTGTTCTTCAAGTGTAGCTAAAGCGTCATAAATTTGACTTTCAATTTCACTAGAAATAATCTTACCATTATCATAATAATCAGTACAAGCTTCAGTTGTAATAGTAAAGCCCCCGGGAATAGGTAAACCTAAATTAGTCATTTCAGCTAAATTAGCACCTTTACCACCTAGAATATTTCTCATATTAGCGTTTCCTTCTTTAAAAAGATAAACCCATTTTCTCATATTTATTTCCTCCCTCACCTTTTAATTATATCACAAAAAAATGAGTTGTAACAATAATTAACTCATTTTAAATAATAAAGTAGATAATTTTAATTAAAATTCATAAAATTATCTATATTTTCCATATCAATACCGTTTTCTCGTATATATTTTTTATGTTTTCTTAGCATCTTGTTACAGTAATTTCTTACTTTACTTTTACTATCATTATCTATTTCTAAATATTTTAAAGCATTTAGTATTAAATGATATCTATCTATTTTATTTATTACCCTCATATCAAATGGAGTTGTAATAGTTCCTTCTTCCATGTATCCATGTACATGTAAATTTTTATTAGTTCTATTATAAGTTAATGTATGCACTAAACTAGGATATCCATGAAAGTTAAATATTATTGGCTTATCCTTAGTAAATAAACTGTTGTACTCTCTATTATTAAGTCCATGTGGATGATTACAATCAAGTTTCATTAAGTCTATTACACTTATTACTCTTACTTTTAAATTTGGTAATAATTTACTTAATATTTTTTTAGCTGCTATAACTTCAATAGTTGGTGTATCTCCTGCACTAGCTAAAATTAAATCTGGTTTTTTTGTTTTATCACTTATAAATGAAAGCTCTCCTATACCTTTAGAGCATAACTCAATTGCTTCATCCATGTTAACAAAATCAGGCCTAATATGTTTTGATGCAACTACTACATTTATATAGTTTTTGGTACTTATTATATGGTCTAATGTACATAGTAAAGTATTTGTATCAAATGGAAGATATATTCTTGAAGTATCTGGTTTTTTTGTTGCAACATGATTTAAAAAGCCTGGATCTTGGTGAGTAAAACCATTATGATCTTGTTGCCAAATATGTGATGTTAATATGTAATTTAATGAGGAAATATCTTCTCTCCATGGAACTTCTTTACATAATTTTAACCATTTAGCATGTTGACTAGTCATAGAATCTATAATTCTAATAAATGCTTCATAACAGTCAAAAATTCCATGTCTTCCAGTAAGAAGATATCCTTCCATAAGGCCTTCGCAAACATGTTCAGAAAGGATAGAATCTATTACCATTCCATTAGTACTTAAAAATTCATCATTTGCGCTATACTTACCAGTCCATTTTCTATTAGTTTTTTCAAATACAAAATTTAATCTATTAGATAAAGCTTCATCAGGAGAAAATAGTCTAAAATTTTTATTAGGCTTATTTAAAACTATTAAATCTCTTAAATATTTAGAAGCTTCCATCATATTTGAAGATTTAGTAACACCTGGTATTACTTTAATTCCATATTTTTTAAAATTAGGCTTTTTTAGTTCTTTTAAAAGAAGACCTCCATTAGCATATTTTGAAGCACTAAGTCTTTTACTTGGTGCTGGAAGTATATTTAAAACTTCATCTCTGACTTTACCATTTTCATCAAATAATTTATCAGGTCTATATTTTTTAAGCCATTTCTCAAGTATTCTTAATTTTTCTTCATTATCTATTGTAAAAGGTATTTGATGAGCATGAAAAGAGCCTTCAATTTTTCTTCCATCAACTTCTTTAGGAGCAGTCCACCCTTTAGGACTTTTTAAAATCACAAGAGGAAACATTTTAGTTTTACCTTTTTTTAAATTATAAATATCGTTTATAACTTTATCTAAAGTATTAGCAAAACTATTATGAGCATCATAAATATCAGTTGCTTTTACTATATATGGCTTATAACCATGTCCTTTAAATAAAGATATAAGCTCCTTATTAGTCATTCGACCAAGAACTGTTGGATTAGAAATTTTATAACCATTTAAATTAATAATAGGAAGTACTATTCCATCTGTTTTAGGATTTATAAGTTTATTTATATCCCAAGATGCAGAAAGTGGCCCTGTTTCAGCTTCTCCATCACCTATAACACATGTACAGATTAAATTTGGGTTATCAAGTACTGCTCCATAAGCGTGAGAAAGACTATAACCTAGTTCTCCTCCTTCATTTATGCTACCAGGAACAGATGGGGCTACATGAGAAGATACTCCACCAGGATAAGAAAAATCCTTACATAAGTTTTTTAATCCTTCATAATCTAAAGAATACTTAGGGTAAAACTTAGTATAAACTCCTTCCAAATAAGAATTAGAAATCATAGCATTTCCACCATGACCTGGTCCAGAAATATACATCATATTAAGATTATACTTTTTTATAATTCTATTTAAATGTGTATATATAAAATTTTGTGAGGGTACAGTTCCCCAGTGTCCTACAAGCTTAGGCTTTATATCAGACATAGAAAGTCTTCTTCTTAAAAGTACATTATCCCAAAGATATAACTGTGAAACTGATAAATAGTTAGCAGCCATAAAATAGTTATTTAAATCGTTTAATTCATTTTTTTTCAAACTCATCATAATCACCAACCCTATTTTAGATATTTTTATTATATCTTAAATTGAGACTTTTAACAATTGTTTGTTAATAAGTTTTAAAAAAAGAATAATCAAATTTATAACTTGATTATTCTTCTACTACTAATTTCTTTTTTTATTATTTATCTTATTTTCTATTATTTTTAGTATCACTTCATTATTTTGAAGTCTTGGGCTTGCAAACTGAATTGCCTCTTCATTTTGATTTACTGCTTCATAAACTATTTCATAGTCATCTTTTAAATTATCACTTAAAAATCTCAAAGCAGTTCCTGATATACTTACTGCTTCGACCATTAAATCTTTATCAGCTAATACTTTAGCATTATTATTGTGACCATATATTAAAAACATAGATATATACATATTAGTTTCATTATTTCCATTTTTTAGTAATTCTAGTATTACTCTTTCGTTATCTTGTGCTCTTACACCAATTCTGTAATAATCTAAACTATTTGCTTCAATTGCACTAATAGCAAATTGTTCATTATTTTTAATTTCTTCTGAAACAAAATTTAATGTATCAATTCCATTTTTTTGAAGTTTTGTCATAAACTTAACATCATCTTTATACATATATGGTAAATTAACTGGAAAAACTTTTCCTGATTCTACAAGTTTATAAATAAATTCTTTATCTTTTAATAGAGTATCACCTATTCCTTTAGGGAACTCACCCCATTTTGTAGAAAGTTCTACTAATTGTTTATCATTTCTTAATCTTTCACTAGCATAAGGTAATACCTCGATTCCATTTTGGACTGCAGTAAGTACTATTTTACGATTATCTTTCAAGTTTTCACTAGCATATTTTAAAGCACTTCCATTATTACTTACTGCTGCAAGTACAATTTCTTCATCATTTCTTAAAGAAAGATCTGAATATTTCAATGCTAATCCATAATTTTTAACTGCAGCAAGCACTATATCTTTATCACCTTTTAATCTTTTACTTACAAATTCTAAAGAAGCACCATTATTGCTGACTGCTTCAAGCATTAAAACTTTGTTGTCTTCAAATCTTTTTTCATTAAACATAGGATGCATATATAAAAGAACTTCACCATTTTTTTTAATTGCTTCTTTAGTAAATTGTTCACTTGTATATAATTTATCTGGAATACTTGTAATGTTTAAAGCATATAATTCAATCATTTTTAAAGCTAATTCTTTATTACTTTTATATTTATTTCCTATATATTCAAAAGAATCCGCAGAAGTAGATAAAGCAATATTTACTATATCTTTATCATTTCTTATTGTGTCTGAAGCATATTTAAAATTATCTATATTTTTAAATATTGCTTCACTCATAAAAGTTTTATTATCTCTCAAACCAGGATGCATATCAAAAAAAGCATTCTTATCATTACAGTTTTCTAACTCATAAATTAATTTACTATATATTCCCATATATTATTCCCCCAATAAATTGCCTTGTATGATACCAGAAAAAGTATAATTTGTCAAAAAATTTAAAAAAGTGCTAATTAAATAGCACCTTTGAATAAACTATCTATTTTTATTCTTTTTCTTATTTTCTATTATTTTTAATAGTATTTCATTATTCTGTAGTCTTATGCTTGCAAAATCAAGAGCTTCTTCATTTTGATTTACTGCCTCATAAACTACTTCATAATCATCTTTTAAATCATCACTTAAAAATCTTAAAGCTGTACCAGATATGCTTACTGCTTCGACCATTAAGTCTTTATCTTTTAAGACAGCAGCCTTAGGATTACGAGCATAGATTAAAAAAGTTGCAAGATACATACTATATTCATTTGTTCCAGTTTTTAATAGTTCAAGAATTATTCTTTCATTATCTCTAACTTCTTCACCAATTCTATAATAATCTAAACTATTTGCTTTAATTGCACTAATAGCAAACTCTTCATCATTCTTAACTTTATCTGTAACATCATTTAAAGTATCAATACCTCTTTTTTGGAATCTAGTCATTAGTTCAACATTATCTTTTAATTCTTCAGGCAAATTACAAACAAATATTATTCCACTTTCTACTAATTTATAAGCTAATTCTATATTATTTTTAAGTATTTTTTTTATAAAGTCAGTAACAGGTCGCCCTTTAAGTGCAGCAGATAATATTTCAAAGTCATTTTGAAGTCTTTCACTTGCAAATTCTATTGCAAATAAACTATTTTTGACTGCTTCATACACAACTTCTTTATCATCTCTTAATTGAGATGGAGCATATCTTAATAAACTTCCATCATTTTTTAAAACAAGCATTACTGTATTTTTATTATATTGAAATTCTTTATTAAAAAAAAGCTTTCCCTCGTTACTTTTTTTTAATATTTCAATCTTTTTACTATCTTTTTTCATTATTATACCCCCAATTTATATTAAGGATTTTCCTTAAGAAAACGCTGTAATTATACCATAAAAATATATATTTGTCAATTAATAATATTTTGTTTATTACTTCAAAAGTTAAGTAGAACTATTTATTCTGTTAATAGTACTTTTATTACACTTTTTTTATCTTTAGTTTTAGTTCTCCATCTTTTCTACAAATAATATGTATAATTTTTACAAGTCATTTTTTGTTTATTTTAGTCATTTACTTTTCTAAAAATATCTTTATTAATTGAATATAAATACATACTTATAGGTAAATTAGTCTTTTCTTTTATATAATTCTTATATCCCTTTAACTGCTTATCATAATTTTTATCATCTATAGAGGATAATTTATAGTCAATAATATCAATATGGTCATCATATACAAGCATTAAATCAATTATTCCATGATATGTATTATTATTTTTTTCATACATAAATTCATACTCTTTATATATTTTTGAGTTTTTAATGTTCGCTACTTCATCATGATTTAAGAAATTATTTATTTCTTTTATGTCAGTTTTTTCTTTTAAATCTGTTACTTCGAATAAATAATGAATATCAGTACCATACTTCATATTATTTAATTCTTCGATAGTTTTTACTTCATTATTTATTTTAGAGTAATGTTTTTTTTCTAATAGTTCTTTATTTACTTTTATTTCCTTATTCATTATTTTAGTATCAATTTCTAAATTACTTAAATCTTTAGTTTTAAATAAGCTATAATCTTTGGTAATAATTCCCTCTAAGTTTTTATATTCTGTATTAAACATATCTATAATTGGACTAATAAGTTCATAAAATGACTTTACTTCACCTTTTGGTACATCTTTAAGTCCTTCAGGAACTACTATTACCATTTTTTCTCTAGCTCTAGTAAGTGCTACATAAAAAAGTCTAATTTTTTCTGATATTTCCTCTTCTAAATATTTTTTCTTAGCTAAAGCTTTAGTAAATAAAGTACCTACTCCATTATTATAGTAACCTGTTATTATTCCATAATTTTTATCATAAAAAATATTACTTTTTATATCACTTGTATTAAACTCTTTATAAAGTCCTGGAAAATAACAAACTGGATACTCTAAACCTTTAGAACGATGAATAGTTATTATTGATATACCTACTATTTCAGTATTAATCTTATATTTTATTTCATCTTCACTTTCGATCATTACTTTAATATAATCTTTTAAATCATATGGAGTATAACCCAAACTTTCTAAATCTTTAGCCATTTTTAAAAGATAAGATATTCTAACATCTAATTTGTCCATATCACGATAACTTAAAGCTTTTTCATAGAATTTAAATTTCTCTAATAATTCCTCTAAGAAACCATGAGGAGATAATTCATCTAACTTATAACTTATATTTTTGCATTTATTAAATAAATCAGTGCCATAAAAACTATTATTTTTAAATATTTCAAATATTTTTTCATCTTCCATAGAATATAGATAACTTCTTAATATTGAAATAAAAAAGTATTTGAATTCTTTATCAAATTTTTTTTCCTTAATTTTAATTATTAAGCTAATTAAATTCTTTATTATTAATATATCATAAGAAGTAGTTAGCACTTCATCTTTTATTGGAATTAAAGGTATATTTTCATACTCAAAGATTTGTCTATATAAATCAAAGTCGCTTGTTCGATCTACAATGATGCAAAAGTCATCATATCTTATATCTCTAAAAAGATTAGTCTCTTTATCTATTACTTTATACTTATTATTTATTTTTTCTTTAATATCACGAGCTATTATAAAAGCTTCTTTTTCAGCATTACTAAAATTTTTAAATTCATCTTTTGAATAAGTATAAATATCTAAATTATTAGAAAAATTAATATCATTATTTTTAGTATAGTTATCTTGTCCAAATACCATTCTATGTGATTTTTTATAATCTGCTCCGCCATATTTATCTTCCATTAAAATATCAAATATTTTATTTATATCAGAAAGTACTTCATCTCTAGATCTAAAATTTTTAACTAAATCTATTTTTTTTCCACCATTATTATTACTATAATTATCATATTTATTTTTAAATATCTCTGGATTAGAATTCCTGAATCTATAAATAGACTGTTTTATATCTCCGACCATATAAACATTATTATTACTAATAGCAGTTATAAACATTTCTTGCAAATCATTCGTATCTTGATATTCATCTACCATTATCTCATTATAGCTATTTTTTATTTCATTTCTTATATCAGGAAACTCTAAAACAAGCTTTATAGCCATTTTGGAGATATCTATAAATTCATAAGCTTCATTTTTGTTTTTATAATCATTAATTTTTTCATCTAGCTTATTTATAATCTTAATAATAATTCTAATGTATTTTTTAGTGCTTTTATAAGAAGATTTTAAATCTAATTCATCTTTATATATAGTGAGGATCTTTAAATCATCTATTAGTTTTTTTATTTCATCTCTTTCTTCTTTACTATTAATATATTTAGGATGATTTACTTTTAAATTATTTTTAATTTCTACATAGTTTCCACTATTAATAAGTTTTTCATAAGCCTCTATATATTTTTTAATATTTTTATCAGTTTCTGAGGTTAATACTTTCCTATATATTTCTTTTATTCTGTCAAATTTATCATAGATTAATTCAAGGTAAAAGTTAATTATTTTAGAAATATAACTATCATTATAAAACTCATCTATATATGTATTTAGAAAAGAGGTTTTATCATATTTCATTTCTAAAGAATTATTTACTCTTATAATTGCTTTTTTTATATCTATATCATCTTTAATACAGAAGTCGTTTATTAAAGAAATAAAATCTTCATCATAGGTATCATAATAATACTCAAATATTTCATCTAAGAATTCTTTCTTTTTAATATTAATAATTGATGAATCTATAATTTTTATATTTTTTGATACATTTAAAAGATAATTATATTTTTTAACTAGAGATAAAGAGTAACTATCAAATGTTGTAATATAACTACTATCTAATAAATCTAATTCTTTTTTTAAACCAGGCACTTTTTTTATGGCTTTTCTAATTCTGGCTTTCATTTCTTTAGCTGCATCATTTGTAAAAGTTAAAACAAGAAGTCTATTTATAGAAATACCACTTTCCAGTTTTCTGATTACTCTAGTAGTAAGCACTAAAGTTTTCCCTGAGCCTGCACCAGCAGAAACTATTATATTACTATTATCTAAATCAATCGCAGCTTTTTGTTCAGGAGTCCAGCTAGGCATTTTTTTCACCTCCCAAGAATGATAAATCTTTAGGAAACTCTATGTAAAGACCATCTTTATTTTCTTTAAAGCAAATATCAGAGAACTTACAAAATTTACAACCAATATTTTCTTTTTCAGTTTTTTTAGGTTTTATATCAAAATTACAATTATTTATATTTAATATAGCTTTATCTATTTTTTTATCTACAAGATTTATTAAAGCGTCTATTTTTTCATTTTCAAGTACTTTTGAATAGTAATAAAAATTTCCATCATCTTTTACTTTCAGAGACTTTATAAATTTACTATCTTTATATGTAGAATCAGCTTCAGAAATAATATCCTTATCAAAATTAGAATAACCATTTAGTTTTAGATTTTCATATTTTTGCTGTTCATATGTTTTATTAGTATCCATTTTTATTTCTCCACTTAATACTTTTTGTATGTAAAAACCAGAAAATAAAATATTTCCTTTAAAATTATTTTTTGTTAAATATAAATATATGGGTAATTGAAGTGATAATCCATGCACATTTTTCCTTAAATCTATATCAGTAGAACCTGTTTTATAATCTACTATCATAAGAACTGTTTTATCATCCTTTTTTTTATATAAAATTTTATCAACAATACCTTTAAATGTTACAGTAAATTCTCCATTCTTTACTACTTCAAAATTATTTTCAAAAAGATAATTATTCAACTTAGAATGATTATTTTGCTCTTTTATAAAATCTAATGCATATACCATGTCCTCTTTTATCTTTTCTATAAAAAACTTTTCTTTATTAGTTAATTTCTTATTAGATTTTTCAACATATTTGTTGATTAGCTCGTCAATATTTGTATTATCTTTTAGATTATTTTCTAACACATAGTGAAATAAAGAGCCTAAATAAGTAGAAAACTTTTCTTCAAAAATATCTAGTTTTAAAACATTTGCTAAATAATATTTAAATGGACATTTATAATAATTATCCATAGAGGAATAAGATAAATTATATTTTGAATCTAAATACTCTTTTAAATTTTTTTTATTTATTCCTTTAAAACTATTATCATAAGTAGAATATAGATTATCAAAATTTGAATATAAAATTTTTAAATTATCTGTTACTTTACCACTTCTTAAGTATTCGTCAATTAGTTTATTAAGTTTAATCTTAGAATATAAATTACTATAAGAATAAGTTAAGTCTATAGTTTTCGGTATGACTTCGAGTGATAGATCACTTACTAAATTACTAGGTAAATAGTTTTCAAAATATGATGATTTTTTGTATGTCACGGTTAGATTTTTTATACTTTTTAAATTTTTAATAGTACTTATTTTTTCAAAAATATTAAGTTCATTTGTTTTGTCAATTAATAATTTTTCTTTTATATTATCAGTAATAAAATTTTCATCTTTATATACTTTTGGAATACTTTTACTAGTAAAATCTAATAGAAAAACATGCATCTCATCAGTAAAATGATAGTTTTTATAATCTACTATTTCAATCATATTAGAAGTTTTAGCATAAGGTAAACTTATATTGTTTAATTCATTTTTAATTATATCTAGTGTAATATCAATATTATTAAACTCTATATATTTATTACATACTTCAATTATTTGTTTTACCACTTCATTATTTT
>CAJONL010000002.1 GCA_905235875.1 uncultured Bacilli bacterium | reverse complement strand
TATTAATTGAAAAAGAAAGCTTTTATATGATGCTTGAAGAAGTTCTTAATAGTTCTTATGATGAGACTTTTAAGTATACTTGTGAAAAAAAAGAAGTGATTGGGAATTCAATTGGCGAGAGATATACATATTTTGTTAAAAATGAAAAAGGAGAGGAACTATTTCGTAGTTACTCTGAATACGTAAGAAAAGTAAATAATTTTGGTACTTATGTAGACAAAACTTATGAATTAAATAAATATATAGAAGCAAATGATAAAAATAATGAGATAGAAAAACTATTTAGTCCTTATGTATATCGCTTTAAAGTACTTGAAATTTTACCTATGATTATTAATTCTTTAAAAGAAGATGAACAAGGAGAAGTATCATTTAGTAAAGATGAAATTGATTTTATTAAAGATATTTCTAAAGAATATAATAAAGAGCAAACTAACGTAAAAGTAAGAACTTTAAATAAAATAAATAAATAAAAATATAGAAATAAAAGTAATAGTAATATTTTTCTTGAATTTTTAAAAATAATAGTGTATAATTTATAAAGCAGTGACAAAAAGTCAGTATTTATAAACAAAAAGGAGTGATAATATGGCAGTACCTGCTAGAAGCGTATCTAAAACTAGAGGTAGAACTCGTAGAGCACATATGGCACTTTCTGCTAAGACAACTACAACTTGTAAAAAATGTGGTGCTGTAATAAAATCTCATAGAGTATGTCCTAAATGCGGATATTATAAAGATGTTAAAAGAGTAGAAGTAGAAGAAACTGTTAAAGAAAAATAAAATGTTATAGTATTTCTAATTAACATTTAAAGAAATAGAATTTTTTCTATTTCTTTTTTTGATTTTTAATTTTTTGTATAATATAATAATACTAGGTGAAGTCTATGAAAAGTAAAATATCTAGATTAGTGTATATTTTATATATTTTAATACTTGTATCATCATATTTTTTATTTTATAACCTATTACCTGGAGAAAACTTAAGTTTTACCATTATTTATTTTTATTTTTTATTTCCAATTTTTACATATCTAGTATCTTACTATTTATCTAAAAATACTAAATCAAGTATTAAAGTTGTTATCCCATTTATTTTATCTATTCTTTATATAAGTCCCATACTTATATTCATAATTAAAAGTGATATAACGTTTCTATCAGTTTTTAAATTATATTATGGAATACTATTATATCCTTTTATAATTAGTTTACTAGGTGTAATTATAGGAAACAAAAACACTTACAGTGAATCTATTTTGTATACTATTTTAAAACCTTTTATCAAAGTCTTTGTATTTTTTATTAACCCAAAATATGAAGGCCTAGAAAATATAAATATAAGTAATAAAAGAATAATATATGCAGGTAATCATACTAGCATATTAGATCCATTACTATTAATAGCTATTTCAAAAAGGAATATTCATTTTTTAAGTAAGAAAGAACTATTTAAATTTCCACTAAATATAATATTTAATAACCTAGGACTTATACCTGTAGATAGATCAAAAAAAGATAAAAATTCTCTTATTATGGCTAGAGAGTATTTAAATAATAATTTAGTAATAGGTATATTTCCTGAAGGAACTATTTCTAAGGATAAAAAACTTTTACCATTTAAATATGGTGCAGTAAAGCTTGCTAAAGATACTAAAACAAGTATAATACCATTTTCTATAACTGGAGATTATAAATTATTTTCAAAGAGTTTAAAAATTAAATTTGGTAAGGAAATAGAAATAAATAATGATTTAGAAATAGAAAATAAAAAGTTAAGAGAAAAAATAAAACAAATGATTAAGGAGGGGTAATATGTCTATTTTTAATAAATTTACTATAAAAAAGAAACTTAAAAATTATTGGGATAAATACTATACTAAAGAAGAAATAAATTATAAAATACCAGATATTAGTATGTATGACCAAGTTCTTACTAGTGCTTTAAAATATCCAAATAATATAGCTATTAGTTATTTAGGTAAAAAAATAACTTATACAAAATTTATAAAAAAAATAGATATATGTGCAAAAGGTTTTAAAGACCTAGGAATAAAAAAAGGAAGTATTGTAACTATTATGCTTCCTAATGTTCCTGAAGCACTTATTAGTTTATATGCATTAAATAAACTTGGAGCAATAGCTAATATGACTCATCCTTTATCTAGCCAGGAAGAAATTAAAAATACTATTTTATCTACCAAGAGTAGGTATTTAATTATA
>CAJONL010000001.1 GCA_905235875.1 uncultured Bacilli bacterium | reverse complement strand
ATCGAAAAGTTCTATTGTTCTAGTGGGTTTAAAGATACCTGTAAAGGTCCATTGAAACTTGATGTAATTTTACAAGATGGTTCTGAAAAAACTGTTGAATTAGAGTAAAAGATACTAATTAAGTATCTTTTTTAGTTTTTTATATTGATAAATAGTAATGAATAAGTATTGGAAAAATATTGCTAAGAGTAGAGCATACATATTTATATCTAAGTATAGAAGTAAGAATAATATAGTGCTTTTTATAATTGTTCCAATAAGTGATGATGTCATGATTACTTTTGCTTTATTCATTGCTTGTAGTGTACTTATAATAGGGCCTTGTACATAGGTTAATAAAAATATTGGTGCTGCTACTAATAAATAGTTAACACCTTTAGTGTTATTAAATATTAATTTTAATGACTCGTAGGGAAAAATAGTTAATATTATAGTAAATATTATTCCTATAACGAGTGAAAAAGCTATTGCTTGTTTTAACTTTTTTTTAATCATGAAATAGTTACCATCTGCTTCATATTTAGAAATAGTAGGAAGTAGTGCACTTGATACTGCACCACTTAAAAATTGAGGCATCATAACCATAGGAAAAACAAAACCTGATATTATTCCATACTGATATGTTATGTATTTAGTATTATATCCTATCTTAAGCATAACTAAGGTAATAATAACTGGTTCTAGGAAGTTACCAATACTTAAAATTATTCTACTTGCAGTAGTAGGAACGGATATTAAAAATATATCTTTAATATTTTCTAAATTTATTCTAATATCTTTTTTTTCTATTTTTACATTTTTAGGTAAAAATAGTATTAGTATAACTGTGGATAATATTTCACTTATAATATTAAATAAAACAAGACTACTAATAGCGGTAATTATTCCATATTTTAAAAGTTTTGGTGTTATTAATATAATTAAAATAAGTCTTACTATTTGTTCACATAAATTTGATATAACATGAGGAATCATTTTTTCTTTTCCAAAGAAGTATCCTCTTATGATGTTTGAAATTGTAATAAAGGGAAGTGTTACACTTGTTGCAAGAAGGGGAGCATATAGTTTATTATTGTGTAGTAGACTTGTTGCTATAAAGTTTGAAGAAAGCATAATAAATAAAATGATAAACACATTAATTATTAAAGCAATTGGTATAATACCTAAAACAATATTTTTATTATCTCTTTTATTTTCAGATACAAGTTTAGATATAGCAATAGGAAGTGATAAAGTAGCTATTGTTATAAATAGAGTGTAAACTGGCATTATCATCATATAAAGACCTATACCATATACTCCAATTATTCTTGTAGTTATAATTCTAATAAGCATTCCAAGTATTTTAGTAATAAGTCCACCAATTATTAAAATAATAGATGATTTAATAAACTTTTCTTTCATAGTAAAGAATATGTAAATACTTAAAAAATATATAATTTAAAAATTTTTTTATGATACAATAACATAAAGGATGATATATATGAAATATAAAATAATAAATTGTATTACTGATTTGGGACTTACTTATAATGGAACTGAATTAGGACCTAAACTTATTTCTAATGACTTAAATAATTCAAATATAGAAGAAATATATAATATTTATAAAGATAATATAGAAAAAAGTTATGATAAAAATGATTTAGCTAAAAATATTGATGGAATAAATAATTTTACTAAAAAGCATTATAAATTAGTTAGTGATATATTAAATAAAAACTATTTTCCAATATCCATTGGAGGAGATCATAGTATTGCTATTGGTAGTGCTTTAGCGAGTAATAATTTTTATAAAGATATAGGTATAATTTGGATAGATGCGCACTCTGATTATAATAATTTTGATACAACTTTAACAGGTAATATTCATGGTATGCCCTTAGCAGCAATTACAGGATATAAATGTGAAAGATTAACAGATTTTTTAAATTGTAGTTATGTTAATCCTAGAAAATGTTCTATAATTGGTGCAAGAGATATAGATGAAAAAGAGCTTGTTAATTTAAAAGATGCTGGAGTAAATGTTTATAAAATGGAAGATATAAAAAAATATGGAATAGAAAATATATTAGAAAAAGCATTTAAAAATGGTGGAGAAAAAATTCATATAAGTTATGATTTAGATGGAATAGATCCTGTGCTTGCACCTGGTGTTTCAACTAAAGCAGATAATGGTTTAACAATTGAAGATTGT